>JANLWD010000110.1:0-15071 GCA_031364345.1 Sphingomonas sp. | reverse complement strand
GCGATATTCAGGCTTTCCATCGGGTCCATCTGAAAGGCGGCGCGCAAAGTCATCGGCGCGCTGTGTCAGCCATGCCAGACGTTGACAAGGTGGCGCGGCAAGGCGCGCGGTGCAATCAGGATGACGTCGATCCGGATATCGTCGCCATCGCTGGCGAAGCGCGGGGCAAGGATTTCGGCGGCAGCAGCCACGCGGCGCAGGCGATAATCATCGATTGCGTGGTCGAGTTCGGCATCGGTGGCACGGGTTTTGACTTCGATGAAAGCGACCATATTACCGCGCTTTGCAACGAGATCGACTTCACCAGCAGGCGTGCGAACGCGCTCGGCAAGAATCTGCCAGCCTTTCAGGCGGAGCCAGACGGCGGCATAGGCTTCGCCCTTTCGCCCGCGCGCTTCGGCCGCCTGTCGTTTCATGGCTTGAGCGCAAGCGCGCGCGCATAAAGCGTGCGGCGGTCGAGGTGAAGTTTTTGTGCGACTTCGCTTGCCGCACGACCGACCGACAGACGAGTCAGCGCTTCGGCAAGCGCCGAATCGGCATCGCTTTGGCTTGGGGTTTGTGGCGGCGGCGGCGGCGCGACAACGATGACGATTTCGCCTTTGGGTGGTGCATCTTTGTACCGCATAGCGAGTTCAGTGAGCGTGCCGGTGACGCATTCTTCATAAAGCTTGCTCAATTCGCGCGCGACGGCGGCTTCACGATTGCCAAGATTATCGGCGAGCGCGGCAAGGCTGGCGGCGAGGCGCGGCCCCGATTCGTAGAAAACCAACGTGGCACGGACGGCTGCGATTTCGGCGACAGCATCGGCGCGCGCTTTTGATTTGCTCGGAAGGAAGCCGACGAACAGGAAGCGGTCGGTCGGCAGGCCCGCCAACGTGAGTGCGGCAATGACTGCGCTCGGGCCAGGAATTGTGACGACCGACACGCCAGCAGCACGCGCATCGCGGACGAGTTTGTAACCGGGATCAGAAATCAGCGGGGTTCCGGCGTCAGAGACCAGCGCGACGGCCTGGGTTGCCATGCGTGCGATCAGGGCAGGGCGCACGCCGTCGCCGCTGTGGTCGTGATATGCGATCATCGGTCGCTTGACGCCGATATGCCGGAGCAGCTTCGACGTGATCCGGCTATCCTCGACAGCGATCACATCGGCGGCGCCAAGCGTTGCGGCTGCACGAGGGCTCAAATCACCGAGATTGCCGATCGGGGTCGCGACGATGTAAAGGCCGGGGCTCAGAGTAAGCGTCATAGGATCAGGGTCATGGCAGAGGCAGTCGTCAGGCGGCAAGGGGCGCGCGTTTTCCGCAGTGCCGCGCTCGCGATCTTCACGATCGTCGCAGGGTGCTCGGTCGTGCCAAAGGGGCCGCCGAAAACAGTAACGGTTCCGCCGGTCGTGACCGTTCCCGAGCCCGTGACGCCGTCACTGCCGACCGATAGTGAACGAAACCGGGTTGCATTGCTGGTGCCGCTGTCCGGACCGAATGCGGGTGTGGGCACTTCGATTTCCAACGCCGCGAACATGGCCGTGCTCGATACGGGCGGTGCGCGAATTCGCGTCACGATTTATGATACCGCAACCGGCGCCGCTGCGGCCGCACAGCGCGCTCTCGCCGAGGGCAATAAGCTGATTCTCGGGCCGCTTCTGGCCGACGATGTTCGCGCCGTTGCGCCGATCGCCCGCGCGGCAAAAGTGCCCGTGATCGCGTTTTCCAATGATACCGGTGTTGCGGGCAACGGATCTTATGTCATGGGCTATACGCCGGCGCAGTCGATCGACCGCGTCATCGGCTATGCACGCGGCAAGGGGCTGTCGAACTTTGCCGGACTTGTTCCCGGCGGGCTTTACGGACAGCGCGCCTCGACATCGTTCATCCGGTCGGTCGAAGCGAGCGGCGGAAAAGTCGTGTCGATGCAGAATTTCGACCGGAGCGCGGGCTCGATCACCGCGGCAATCAAAAGGTTGAGTCAGACATCACCCTATGACGCGATCCTCATCGCCGATTCGGGGCGCACTGCGGTTCAGGCCGTACCGATTATTCGCGCCAATGGCGGCGCGTCGGCAAAAGTCCTTGGCACTGAATTGTGGAACACTGAAGGGGCGCTGGCGTCGTCGCCCGCATTGCGCGGCGCGTGGTTCGCCAGTGTGTCGGACGGCTTGTATAATCAGTTGGCAACCAAATATCGCGCCCGGTTCGGCAAGGCGCCGTATCGGCTTGCAAGCCTCGGCTATGACGCTGTCCTGCTGGTCACGCGGATCGCGGGCGACTGGCGGCCGGGGTCGTCCTTTCCGGCGTCGCGGCTGACCGATCCCGGCGGATTTTCAGGGATCGACGGCGCATTCCGCTTCAATCGCGATGGTATCGTCGAACGCGCCCTCGAAGTGCAGCAGGCAGGTCCGAACGGTTCGACCGTCGTGTCACCGGCGCCGCGGGGATTCGGAAACTAATCGGCAACGATTTCGGCAAGAATCGAATCGAGCACGATCATGCCGCGCTCGCTGACGATCAGCCGGTCGCGGTCGAGCGTGAGCAAGCCATGTTGCGAAAGCCGCCTGATGGCCGCGTCATCGACGGGTTCGGCGACGCCCGTCGTCATGCGGATGTGAGCCAGATCGACACCTTCGTTCAGGCGCAAGCCCATCAGCAGCGCTTCGGTTGCCCGTTCCTTGCCCGTTAACGGCGTTTCGGTCTGCGCACCGTGGCCGTTGCGCGTTATGGCAGCGATCCAGTTTTCGGGCTTTTTATGGCGGATCGTCGCGATCGCACCGCGCCGCCCGTGCGCGCCCGGACCGATCCCGACATAATCGCTGCACCGCCAATAGGCCAGGTTATGGCGACTTTGCGCACCAGTGCGCGCGTGATTTGAAATTTCATAGGCAGGCAGCCCACGCGCAGCCATCGTCGCGCGCGTTGCGTCGAACAGATTGGCCGCGGTGTCGTTGTCGAGTGGTCGCAATTTCCGCTGCTCGACCAGCGTCGCGAACCGTGTTCCGGGCTCGATGGTGAGCTGATATAGCGACAGATGATCGGTGCCCAGCCGCAGCGCGTGGTCCAATTCCTCTGCCCACGCATCGGGAGATTGAAATGGCCGCGCATAAATCAGATCGATGCTCACGCGCGCGAAATGAGCCTGCGCGGTGTCGAGCGCGGCAAGACCTTCGTCAACATCATGCGCGCGGCCAAGAAAACGCAACGCGTCATTGTCGAGCGCCTGAAGCCCGATCGAACTGCGGTTGATCCCCGCACGCGAAAGATCGGCAAAGCGCGCCGCCTCCACCGAAGAGGGATTGGCTTCGAGTGTGACTTCGCAGTCATCGGCGATCGACCAGTGCGTCGCCGCAGCATCGATCAGCGCGGCAACAGTCGCAGGCGGCATCAGCGACGGTGTGCCGCCGCCGAAGAAAATCGATCCGAGCGTACGTCCGCGTGTCAGCGATGCTTCGTAAGCAAGGTCCGTCAGCAGCGCCGTCGCCCATGCCGCCTGATCGACATGATCGCGGACATGGCTGTTAAAATCGCAATAGGGGCATTTTGAAACGCAAAACGGCCAGTGAATGTATAGCGCGAGCGGATCGGTTAGGCGCTTGTTCAGCACATTTGAGGCAGGGGCTTCGGTCATGATTATTCGCGCGACCCTTATGGCATGTGTTCTCGCCGTACCAGCACTGGCGCAGGATCGGTTTCAGCGTGGCAGCGTGCCGTGGAATGGAAAGCTCGAACCGCGCGGTGCGGTGCTGTTGAAGGAAGCGATGATCATTCGCCATAATGTCGCTCGTCGTGAATATGGCGTCGCCCCGCTTGCGTGGGATGAAAAGCTGGTGGCGAGTGCCATGGTCCATGCACGCTACCTCGCTGCGACTGCGACGTTCGACCACGCCGATCAGGACGGCGCCGATGATCCCGAAGGCGAGAATCTGTACATGGGCACGCGTGGCGCATTCAGCTATGCCGCGATGGCGCAATTGTGGATCGACGAGCGCCGCGATTTTCGTTCCGGACGCTTTCCCGATGTCGTGAAATCGGGCCACTGGTCGAAAGTCGGACATTATACCCAGATCATCTGGCCGACGACGCAGCGCGTGGGATGCGCGATGGCGTCGAACGCGCGCGACGATTATCTCGTCTGCCGTTATTTCCCGTCGGGAAACTATTTCGGAACGCTGCTCCGCTAGAAAACGGCGGCGACGAGTTTTGCGAATGCGTCGGCACGGTGGCTGATCGCATGTTTGGCCGCAGGGTCCATTTCACCGAATGTTTCGCGGTGTCCGTCGGCAACGAAAACCGGGTCGTAGCCAAAGCCACGATCGCCGCGCGGCGGCCAGACGAGCGTGCCTTCAACACGACCTTCGAACAGGGCGTCGCTGCCATCGGGCCAGCGAAGCGCCAGCGTGCAGACGAAATGTGCACGACGCGATGTGTCGGGGCCAAGCGCCAGCAGCCGGTCTTCGACGCGTTGCATTGCCATCATCCAGTTGCGCGGGCCGCCATCATCGGGCTCCGCCCAGTTCGCCGTGTAGACGCCGGGCTCCCCGCCGAGCGCATCGACACACAATCCGCTGTCATCGGCGAGCGCGACCAGGCCCGACAGATCACACGACGACACTGCCTTCAGCATCGCATTTGCCGCGAACGTCGTTCCGGTTTCGTCGGGTTCGGGCAGGTCGAGCGAAGCAGCCGAGACTGGCTCGATACCATAAGGTTCGAGCAGCGCGCGAATTTCGCGCACTTTTCCGGCGTTATGACTGGCAATGACCAGTTTTCCGGGTGCGAGTTTTCTCACCGACCGGTTGCGGTGTCTTGCGCGGCAAAAATCCGTGTGCAGCCGATCCGTGCGAGGCGGAGGAGGCGCAGAAGCGCTTCCTCATCATAAGTTGCACCTTCGGCAGTTGCTTGCGCTTCGGCAATGTTGCCATCGCCGATCAGGACGAAATTGGCGTCAGCATGCGCGTTCGAATCTTCGATATAGTCGAGGTCGAGGACCGGCGTGCCTTCATAAATGCCGCAGCTGATTGCCGCGACCTTTTGCTGGATCGGATCCGTCTCCAGCTTGCCGTCTCTCATCAAACCGTCCACTGCGAGGCGCATTGCAACCCATGCGCCCGAAATCGATGCCGTGCGAGTGCCGCCGTCGGCCTGAATCACGTCGCAATCGAGCGTGATCTGACGCTCGCCGAGCAATTTCATGTCAACGACCGATCGCAGGCTGCGCCCGATTAGGCGCTGGATTTCCTGTGTCCGGCCCGATTGCTTGCCCTTGGCGGCTTCGCGATTGCTGCGGGTGTGCGTGGCGCGCGGAAGCATGCCATATTCGGCCGTGACCCAGCCTTCGCCCTTGCCACGCATGAATGGCGGGACCCGGTCCTCGATGCTGGCGGTTACCAAAACGCGTGTGTCGCCAAAGCTGATCAGGCACGATCCTTCGGCATGTTTGGTAAAGGCCGGTTCGATCGTGATAACGCGCATTTCGTCGGGAGCACGGCCAGAAGGTCGCATATTGGGGTTGTCCTTGTCATTCGAAGCGGTGCATCTAGCGACCTGCCGACAACGGGACAATGCACGATGAAAACGGTTCTGATGATTGCGGGCGTGTTCGCGTTGCTGATGGGGTTGTTGTGGATCGGGCAGGGGTTCGGGCTGGTCATGTGGCCCTCGTCAAGCTTCATGCTCGAACAAAAAATCTGGGCTTTGTGGGGCAGCTTGCTGGCGAGTGTCGGTCTATTGATGATCTGGCGCGCGCGGCGTTGAACCCCATATTGCGGCGATGAATGCTCCTGTCACTGAATTGAGCGACCGTGCGCGCGACGTGTTTCGCATTGTCGTCGAAAGCTATATCGATTCGGGACAGCCGGTGGGGTCGCGAACGATTTCCAAATTGTCCCCGCTCAACTTGTCTCCGGCGTCGATCCGCAATGTGATGCAAGATCTCGAAGAATATGGCTTGCTCGCGGCGCCGCACACATCAGCAGGGAGGATGCCGACCGAAAGCGGACTGCGGTTATTCGTCGACGGCATGATGCAGGCAGCCGAGCCATCGCTCGAAGAACGAAACGTCATCGAATCACGCGTGTCGGCCGGGGGACCGGTAGAGGGGGCATTGGCCGCTGCGACGCTGGCATTGTCGGGATTATCGGCATGTGCGGGGATCGTGCTCGTCCCGACGCATGAAGTGCGACTGAAACAATTTGCATTCGTCCCGCTCAGCAAGCTGCAGGCACTTGCGGTTCTTGTCGGCGATGACGGATCGGTTGAAAACCGCGTGCTCGATCTGCCGGCCGGCATGATGCCGTCCGATCTTGTCGCCGCCGGGAATTATATGACGGCGCGATTGTCGGGCATGACACTGGCCGAAGCGCGGGCCCACGTCGGCGCCGAACTGAAGCGCGGCCGTGCGGCACTCGACGTGACGGCGCGATCGTTGGTCGAAAACGGTCTTGCGATCTGGACTCAGGATGGCGCGGCTCGCCCGGTGCTGATCGTGCGCGGTGCGGCGAACCTGATTGATGAAAATGCGGCGGCCGACCTCGAACGCGTCCGCCAACTGCTCGACGAAATCGAAGGACAGGAGGAAATCGCACGCCTCCTCGATAGCGCGCGTGAGGGGGCGGCAACCAAAGTATTTATCGGTGCGGAAAATAAATTATTCGCGCTGTCGGGATCATCGGTGATAGCGGCGCCTTATCGCGGTCGGGACGGGCGCGTGATCGGTGTCGTGGGCGTCATTGGCCCCACACGCTTGAATTATGCGCGCGTCGTTCCGATGGTGGATTTCACAGCACAAACTTTGACGAGATTATTGGGATGAATGACGAAGAATTGACTGCCGAAGACGAAATGATTGCCGAAGGCGCGCCTGCCGAACCCGACCCCGAGGAGCGTCACGCCATGCTCGAAGCGGAACTTGCCGAAGCAAAGCAGAGCATTTTATATGCACAGGCCGAAACGCAGAACGTGCGGCGGCGACTCGAAAAGGATGCACAGGACGCGCGTGCTTATGCCGCGACTGGCTTTGCGCGCGATATTCTTTCGGTTGCCGACAACCTCTCGCGGGCGCTCGATGCGATACCGGTGGAATTGCGCGACGATCAGAAATTTAAGGGGCTGGTCGTCGGGCTTGATGCGACCGGTCGCGAACTCGAAGCGGTGTTTCAGCGCAACGGGATCACGCGGATCGTATCAGTCGGTGAACCGCTCGATCCGAACCGGCATCAGGCAATGATCGAGATACCTTCGTCGGATGTCGAACCCGGAACGATCGTGCAGGAAATGCAGGCGGGCTATATGATCAAGGACCGCTTGCTGCGCCCGGCAATGGTCGGGGTGGCGAAGGCGGGGTAGGCATCGCCGTCAGTACGCTTACGAAATTTTTCGCTTCGGCAACCAGCGCCCGATGTTGTTCAATCGTCAGCATTCTCGCAATTGGAAATGGAGAATTTGATGCTGACGCGTTTGCATAGAGCGCGACGAAGCCATTGCAATCGACGATGTGCATATAGCTGTGGACGACATCTGCGCGCACACTGAGCGTCGGTGAAAATTTCTCGATTGCTCGGGCGATCAATTGTTTGTGGACTTTCGAATATTGTGGCCCGGCGCTTAGAGAAGCCAGCGTTTCAAGTTTTTGGCCAAGCGGTCGCGTGGAGCACCCGATTGCGCCCCCTCGGTCCTGAATAAACCGCACGACTATGGCTTCAACTTGAGCAAAGGCGTCGAGGATCTCGTTTCGAACGAGGTGAAACTCTAATAAGTCAGGCGTAAAATCATGTCTTGATGGCATGAAACTCATGGCATCCGTATGGCAGGCCCACATTAACCACCGATAAAAGGCAGCACTGTCCGATATTGCGCTAGCGCCGGCGCGCCCGGCACGATGTGTCCTTGCTTCAGCAGGAACGCGTGGCGCACGATTTCGGCCTGTTGCTCGATCCCGTATCGACGAAGGGGCCATCCCGGTTTCAACGTGTAATCGTACCGGCAAAACGGATGGCGGCGCAGAATCAGGTTCATCCCCAACTGCACCTGCCAGACATGCGTCATTTCGTGGATGAAAAGTCCTTGATCGTCGACCGGGCCACCGCAAAAGTCGGCGCAGTACAAATCGCCCTTGGGATGGAACCAGATATGGCCATTGGGTGCCATCGCAGCGCCGCGCGGCTGGAAAAATATCCATTTGCGATTGTGGATGCGGATGTCGTCATAACTGATCGCGCTCCCGAAAACCGTCTCAGACAGCTTGATCTCTGCCGCGGTCAGGAATCGTCCGCTCACTCATCCCCCGCACGTTTCACCACCGCGTCGGCGGTGATACGTTCGCCGCTGGCAAAGGTGAAAACCATCGGCAATGTGCGTGGTGGCAGGATGCCCGGATTGATGTTGAACATCATTGCATGTTTACCGCCGGGCTTGAATTCGATTATGCCGCCCGCCGGGATTTCAACGCCGCCGTCAAGTGGCTTCATCGACATCATCGTTCCGTCCATCTTGCTTTCGTGCAATTCGGTGCGGATGACGACCGGCGAAGAAACGGTCAGCAGACGATCCGCCACAGGTCCGCCGGTAACGGTGAAATAGGCAGCACCGGGGTTCGTCGGCGTGGCGGCCAGTCGGACATAGGCATCGCGCACGTTGAGCGTCGGCTTGGGTGCGCAGGCGCCGAGCGCGAGCGCTGTTGCGGTCACGAACAGGGGCAGGAATCGCATTGCATTTACTCCGGCAGCCGTAGGGTGTTCTAGCTAGTGCAGGTGAAAGGTTGCGACAAGCGATCCGCTACCTATATCGGCCGTGAAGCAATCAAACGAGCGCCCGCGTTTCGCGTCGCTCTCACCAACTGACGGGGTATTACAAAGCATGGCAAAAGTTATCGGGATTGACCTTGGCACGACCAATTCGTGCGTTGCCGTCATGGAAGGCGGCAAGCCCAAGGTTATCGAAAATGCCGAAGGTGCACGCACGACGCCGTCGATCGTTGCCTTTGCCAAGGATGGCGAGCGCCTGATCGGGCAGCCCGCCAAGCGCCAGGCGGTCACGAATTCGGACAACACGATTTTCGCGGTAAAGCGGCTGATCGGGCGGCGTTTCGACGATCCGATTACCAAGAAGGATACCGAACTGGTCCCCTATGCCATTGCAAAGGGTCCGAATGGCGATGCTTGGGTCAAGGCCAGTGGCGAGGATTATTCGCCAAGCCAGATCAGTGCGTTTATCCTGCAGAAAATGAAGGATACGGCCGAAGCTTATCTCGGCGAGACCGTGACGCAGGCTGTGATTACGGTTCCTGCCTATTTCAACGATGCGCAGCGCCAGGCAACCAAGGATGCCGGCAAGATCGCCGGCCTGGAAGTGCTGCGTATCATCAACGAGCCGACCGCAGCAGCGCTCGCGTATGGCCTCGAAAAGCAGGACGGCAAGACGATCGTCGTTTATGACCTCGGCGGTGGGACGTTCGACGTGTCGATCCTCGAGATCGGCGACGGCGTGTTCGAAGTGAAATCGACGAATGGCGACACGTTTCTTGGTGGTGAAGATTTCGATTCGAAGGTCGTCGAGTTCCTCGCTGCCGACTTCAAAAAGGTCGAAGGGATCGACCTGACCAAGGACAAGCTTGCGCTCCAGCGGTTGAAGGAAGCCGCCGAAAAGGCGAAGATCGAGCTGTCATCGGCACAGACGACCGAAGTGAACCTGCCGTTCATTACGGCCGATGCGACCGGACCAAAGCATCTCGTCAAGGCGATCAGCCGGGCCGACCTCGAAAAGCTCGTCGAAAGTCTGATCACGCGCACGCTCGAGCCTTGTAAAAAAGCGCTGGCCGATGCGGGGCTCAAGGCCGATGCGATCGACGAAGTCGTGCTCGTCGGCGGTATGACGCGCATGCCGCGCGTTCGTGAGGTCGTGAAGAATTTCTTCGGCCAGGAACCGCAAACCGGCGTGAACCCTGACGAAGTGGTCGCGATGGGCGCCGCAATCCAGGCAGGCGTGTTGCAGGGGGACGTCAAGGACGTCCTGCTGCTCGACGTGACGCCGCTTTCGCTTGGCATCGAGACGCTGGGCGGCGTGTTCACGCGGATGATCGACCGCAACACGACGATTCCGACGAAGAAGTCGCAGACCTATTCGACGGCCGACGACAACCAGAATGCAGTCACCATCCGCGTATTCCAGGGCGAGCGCGAAATGGCGGCGGACAACAAGATTCTTGGTCAGTTCGACCTGATCGGCATTCCGCCGGCGCCGCGCGGTGTGCCGCAGATCGAAGTCACGTTCGACATCGATGCCAACGGCCTCGTCAATGTGTCGGCCAAGGATAAGGGCACTGGCAAGGAGCAGCAGATCAAGATTCAGGCATCGGGTGGTCTATCGGATAGTGACATCGATCAGATGGTCCGTGATGCCGAAACTTTCGCCGAAGAAGACAAGAAGCGGCGTGAGGCAGCCGAAGCGAAGAACAACGCGGAATCGCTGATCCACACGACCGAACGGCAACTGGCCGACAATGGTGACAAGATCGATGACGCGCTCAAGACCGAAATCGAAGCAGCTGTCGCCGAAGCCAAAACGGCAGTCGAAGGTGGCGACGTCACAGCGATGACAGACAAGGCACAGGCGCTCGCGCAGGTTGCGATGAAAATGGGTCAGGCAATTTACGAAAAGGAACAGGCCGCCAGCGCCTCGCCTCAGCCAGATGCGGCGCCAACCGATGACGGCGTCGTCGATGCCGAATTTTCCGAGGTCGATGACAACGCCAAGGCGTAGCGTCGTAAGTGTAACCTTCGTAACCTTTGCCGCCCCGGATAATGTCTGGGGCGGCGATGTTTCAGGGGCAATGTGTGGCTGATACCGACTATTACGAACTGCTCGAGGTCGAGCGCACCGCAGACGACGGGACGATCAAGTCGTCCTATCGCAAGCTGGCGATGAAATTTCATCCCGACAAAAATCCCGGCTGTGCGGAATCCGAAGCGAAATTCAAATCGATTTCCGAAGCCTATGATGTCCTGAAAGATCCGCAAAAGCGCGCAGCTTATGATCGCTTCGGCAAGGCCGCGTTTCAGAACGGCGGCAGCGGGGGGCAGGGCCAGGGATTTGAAGGCTTTTCGGATATTTTCGAAAATATCTTCGGCGAATTCATGGGCGGCGGCAACCGCGGTCGACAAGCCGGCCCGCGACGTGGTGCCGATTTGCGCTACGACCTTGAAATCACGCTCGAGGACGCATTTCACGGCAAGGCCACCGAAATCAGCGTCGATGTTTCTGCACGCTGCAATCCGTGCGATGGCACGGGTGCAAAGCCCGGAACATCGGCACGGCAATGCTCGACCTGTGGTGGGCGGGGGCAAGTGCGCGCGCAGCAGGGATTTTTCGTTGTCGAACGCGCTTGCCCGGCGTGCCACGGCGCGGGGCAGGTTATCGCAGAACCTTGCACGTCGTGCCGTGGCGAGGGCCGAGTGGATAAGGCCAAGACGCTTGCCGTCAATATCCCGTCGGGCGTCGACGAAGGCACACGCATTCGTTTGTCGGGTGAGGGCGAAGCGGGTGCGCGTGGTGCCCCGGCGGGTGATTTGTATATCTTTCTGCATGTCGCGAGGCATTCGCTGTTCGAGCGTGATGGAACGACATTGTTCGCGCGTGCGCCAATCAGCTTTACGAAGGCGGCGCTGGGCGGGAGTATCGAAATCCCCGGGCTCGACGGTGAGCGCCATGACATCCGGATTCCGGCGGGTATTCAGTCGGGCAAGCAATTGCGCCAGCGCGGCGCGGGCATGCCAGTGCTCAACGGGCGCGGGACGGGCGATCTGGTGATTCAGGTCGAAGTGGAAACGCCGACCAAGCTCAGCGCGAAGCAGAAGGAATTGCTGGAAGCATTCCGCGAAACCGAAACGGGCGACGAGTGCCCGAAGTCACAGGGATTTTTTGACAAATTGCGGGCGGTGTTCGACGATATTGTCTGATGCAAGGGATTGATGACAAAGCGTGCTGCTCCGACGGCCGCTGCGTTATTGCTGAACATCGTTATTGAGAGCGTTGCGGCGGGCACCGCAAAAATCGATGGCGCAAATCCAGGCAACCAACCGTTAGTAAAATGGGAAGTTGCGGGGTGATTGTCCACAGCGATGCATTGATCAAAGCCGATTATGAAAGCCCGGGCAAATCGGTCCTTGTCTGCGCGCTACGTTGAGGATGCCGGCACGACCCATCCCGCGCCAACGGGATGGGACCGGGCCCCGGATGGTGATTAGCCTGCAAAAATTGCGGCAATAAGCAACATCTGAGCACCGATTGCAGTCGCAGTAAACGCGATGCCTTCGAACGTCTGCATGATACAGTTTCCTTTTTATTTACTCGCTAGGCTGCGATAACTTATCTCCTATTAGTTCAGTGTGATTTGACAATCGCAATGCAGGCACGTGCGATTGCAGTTTTTGCAACTTGGCGGATACTCGTTTCAATGCAGCATCGGCATGCTAGAATGGACCGTAGTCGGGAGGGGGGTAAAACTGGTGACGGCAAGGCGACGGGACCTCGTTATTGGCGCTGCGGCTGCTTTGGTCACCAATTCGGTGCGCGCGCAGACTTCGTTGCCCTTGTCGGGCGCAGGTATCGATGATGCGCTGCTCGGGCTGAGCACGACGAAGCCCGCCGACATCATTCGCGTGCTTGGCGCGATCCTGACGCTCGAAACCGCAGTCGACCAGCAACAGCTTCCCGCCAGCACATTGTCCTTCAGAACTTCGGGCGATGCGGGCTCGACATTGCTGACAACCGATGGCGGGCTGTATGCGATCGCGCTCCCGCGGCTGATCCGCGTTATGGACCGCGCCGACGGTCAGGACCCGGGGATCAGCGACGAAGCCGGCAAGCTTCTTGCCGAACTCAACGCAGCGCAACGCGAAGTGCCCGAAGCGATGCTGGACAGCCCGCCGCCGCCAACGCGGGCAACGTCCTATGAGAACCTCAAGGACGAATATACACAGCTCTTTGCAACGGCGCGGCTGAGGCCCGACCGGAGCGAACTGGCTGACTGGCATCGGCGGGTGATCGTCGAATATCGGCCGCGATATGAAGCGGTTGCAGCTCTGACCGGAGTGCCGTGGTTTTTCATCGGCGCCATTCACGGCCTCGAGGCGAGTTATAATTTTCGCGCACATTTGCATAACGGCGATTTCCCGCTCGCCGCGCGAACGCGACAGGTCCCCGCAAATCGCCCAGCGAAATGGAATGCGCCCTATCGCTGGGAAGCGAGCGCCAAAGACGCGCTGACGATCATGGCTTTCACCGGCAAAACCGACTGGACACTCGCACGGACACTTTATCGCCTAGAAGCGTATAACGGGTTCGGATACCGGCGTCGCGGTATTCCGAGCCCCTATCTCTGGAGCTTTTCGAACATTTATGAAAGCGGCAAGTTTGTCGCGGACGGCAAATGGAATCCCGCGGCCCGTTCACAACAATGTGGCGCCGCCACGATTATCAAGATGCTTGTCGACAGTGGCGTAGTCAGCTTTGCCTAGCCGAACACACGGTCGAAAATCGTGTCGACATGTTTGTAATGATAACCGAGATCGAAATTGGCTTCGATTTCGGTCGCGGACATCAGAGTGGCGACGTCACTGTCTTTTTTGAGCAGCTCCATGAGCGACACGGCGCCATCAGACTCCCACACTTGCATGGCATTTCGCTGAACCGTTTTATACGCATCCTCGCGGCTCATCCCTGCCTGAGTCAGCGCCAGGAGAACACGTTGCGAATGGACAAGCCCACCCATGCGATCGAGATTCTTCTGCATTCGCGCGGGATAAAGCAGCAATTTGTCGATCACCCCAGTCAATCGGGTCAGCGCGAAGTCGAGCGTGATCGTCGCATCGGGTCCGATCATCCGTTCGACACTCGAATGCGAAATGTCGCGTTCGTGCCACAGAGCGATGTTCTCCATTGCGGGAACCACGGCACTGCGCACCATCCGCGCAAGACCGGTCAGATTTTCGGTCAGCACTGGATTGCGCTTGTGCGGCATCGCCGACGACCCCTTCTGGCCGGGCGAGAAATATTCTTCGGCTTCGAGCACTTCTGTCCGTTGCAAATGGCGGATTTCAGTGGCGATGCGCTCAATAGATCCTGCGATGACGCCAAGCGTGGCAAAGAACATCGCGTGCCGGTCTCGCGGAATGACTTGCGTCGACACGGGCTCGACGATCAGCCCCATCATTGTCGCAACATGCGCCTCGACGCGCGGGTCGATATTGGCGAACGTGCCAACAGCACCCGAGATTGCGCAGGTTGCAATCTCTGCTCTCGCGGCGACGAGGCGTGCGCGATTACGAGTGAATTCGGCATAAGCCTGAGCGAGTTTGAGGCCGAATGTCACTGGCTCGGCGTGAATGCCGTGGCTGCGCCCGATCGTCGGCGTAAATTTATGTTCGATTGCGCGCCTTTTTATCGCCGCCATCAGTGCGTCGATATCGGCAACAAGCAAATCCGCCGCTCGCGATAATTGGACCGACAGGCACGTGTCGAGGACATCGCTCGACGTCATGCCCTGATGCAGAAAACGCGCGCCCGTATCACCCGAATGATTGCCGACCTGTTCGGCGACCCAGGTCAGAAACGCGATCACATCATGCTTGGTCACTGCTTCGATGGCGTCGATCGCAGCCACGTCGATGACTGGGTCAGTCGCCCACCACGCCCGGACTGCCCTTGCGGCGGATTGCGGGACAGTCCCGAGCTCGGCCATGGCATCAAGAGCATGTGCTTCGATTTCGAACCAGATACGAAACCGCGTTTCGGCCGACCACAGGGCGACCATTTCGGGGCGTGAATAACGTAAAATCATAGCGCGAGCGCCTAGCAGGGATAAACCGAGGCGACAACGCGATCGGGCGAGCAACGGACATAGTTTCCGCCCGTTTTACTATTGTCCGTCGCCGAACGGCACCTTTGTCGCTTACCGAATATGGAGATTACCGATGAAACGACTTCTTTTTGCGGCTGGATTTGCCGCGTTCGCAACGCCGGCGCTGGCCCAGATGACCGAGCCTGCACCGTCGACACCGACATCGCCTGCAACGACTTCGCCAAGTGCGG
>JANLWD010000086.1:0-9569 GCA_031364345.1 Sphingomonas sp. | reverse complement strand
GTGTCAGGATGGGAATGCTGAAAGAAAATCTGCGCGAACTGGCGCAATGTGCCCTGCCGGCCGCGCTGGAGGCGATGGGTGAACGATGGTCGTTCCTGATCCTGCGCGCGGCATTCAATGGTCTGCATCATTTCGAGGAATTTCAGTCAACGCTCGGCATTGCGCGCAACATCCTTGCCAATCGGCTTGGCCGGCTGGTCGATCACGGCATTTTGTCACGCGAAGCGATGGCCGATGACCGGCGCAAGGTCGAATATCGCCTCACGCAAAAGGGGGCCGAGCTTTTGCCCGCGATGCTTGCGCTGCGCCAATGGGGCGAACGCTGGGAATCGGGCGTGCCGTCGACGCCGGTTCTCGTCGACGACCGCAATCATCAGCCGATCCGGCAAATCCAGATATTGTCGCACGATGGCAGAGCGCTAAGCCTTCATGACCTGTGCTGGGCCCATGCCGAAGACATTCAGCCGCTTGAGCCGGTCAAACTCCACGCCGTCGCTTAACGCGCGCTAACGCGCCAGATCCGGTTGCCGACATCATCGGCGACCAGCAAACTGCCCGATTTATCGACGATCACGCCAACCGGTCGCCCTTGAGCCGCGCCCTCCTTGTCAAGAAAACCGGTGAGGACATCGCGCATCGGTCCTTCGGGAAAGCCGTTGGCGCCGAAGGGGACGAACACAACCTTATACCCCGACACGGGCACGCGGTTCCACGATCCGTGCTGGCCGACGAACATGCCATTTCGAAAGCTGCCGAGCGATCCGAATGCCAACCCGAGCGATGCCGTATGCGGCCCAAGCGCATAATCAGGCCGTTTGGTATATTGCAAAAGGTCGGGTCGCGGCTCCACCCGCGAATCCACGTAGCCACCCCAATAACTGTAGGGCCAGCCGTAAAATCCGCCGAATTCGACGCGTGTCATATAATCGGGCGCAAGGTCGGAACCGAGCATGTCGCGTTCGTTGACGACAGTCCACAATGCCTTGCTTGCCGGTTCCCATGCCATGCCGACCGGATTGCGCAAGCCGGCTGCGTAAATGCGCATCGTTTTCGCGGGGATCGACACCTCGAGGATATTGGCGCGGTGATCTTCGGCTTCCATTCCGCGCTCACCGATGTTCGATGCCGACCCGACCGCGACGTACAGCAACCGGCCATCGGCACTCGCCACGATATTTTTTGCCCAATGATTGCCGCCACCGGGCAGTTTGATCAGCTCAACCGGCTTTGCCGTGATCACCGTCTCGCCGGTCCGATAGGGAAATTCGACGACGGCATCATGATTGCCGATGAACAGCCGGTCACCCACAAGTGCCATGCCGAACGGCGAGTTGAGCCCTTTCAGGAAGACCGACCGGACGTCCGCGACGCCATCGCCGTTGCTGTCCCGCAGCAGTGTGATCCGATTCGCCGACGGAACGCCGGCACCGGCCTTTTTCATCAGCCAGCTCATCACGATATCGGTAATACCGCTGGCCGGGCGCGGTGGCGAATTGGTTTCGGCGACCAAAACGTCACCATTGGGCAATTCATATAGCCAACGCGGATGATCGAGCTTGTCGGCGAAACTGTTGACCGACATGCCAGCAGCCGCGACCGGTTTTGCATCGCCCCGCCACCCGACGGCGTCGGCGATCTTTATGGTCGGCAATGTCTGAATACGCGGATCGGTAATTTTCGGTTTGACGCCGGTCACTGCTTCCAGCGGCAATTGCGCAACGTCGGCGCGGCCGAACATATACCACAGCCCACCAACGATCAGCGCAAGGATGCCTAATGCGATCAACAATTTCACTCGCACGATCAGGACTCCGTTTGCATTTCAGCGGGCGGATGCAGGCGCACACGGGTGGCCCGGCGCGCATCGCCCTCGGTCACTTCGATCCGCCAACCGCTGGCATGCGTCAATGTTTCACCCGGCTGCGGCACGTGCCCGGCCAGCATGAAAGCAAGCCCGCCGATCGTGTCGACGTCCTCGTCGATGTCACCCAGTCGCGCATCGATCGTCGCCGCCACATCTTCGAGTTCGGCGCGCGCATCGGCTTCCCACATGCCGCTTTCGAGCGGCACGATCAGTAATTCGGGGGCGTCGTCATGTTCGTCTTCGATATCGCCGACGATTTCCTCGACAAGGTCCTCGATCGTCACCAGCCCTTCGGTGCCCGAATATTCGTCGATCACGATTGCCAGATGAATGCGCTGACGACGCATTTCGGCAAGCAGGTCGAGCACACCCATCGACTGCGGCACGTAAAGCGGCTGGCGGATCAGCGCGGCGATCCCGTCCGGACGTGGTCCGGCCTGCGCCAGAATCGCAAACACATCCTTGATGTGGATCATGCCGGTGACCGCATCGAGGCTTTCGCGATAGACCGGCAAGCGACTGTGTCCGGCGTCGGCGAATTGCGCGACCAGATCGGCAAATACGATCGTTTCGGGAACCGCAATGATATCGCTGCGCGGCACTGCCACATCGTCGACGGTACATTCGCCGAAATGGAGCAGATTGCGGACCATTTGCCGTTCGACCGGTGACAAATCGCCTTCGGCATCGGGGCCCGGCTCTTCCTCGTGCTCGGCGATGACTTCTTCGATCTGGTCGCGCAGCGTCGGTTCGTTCGATTCGCCAAAGAGCATCGCGCGCAAATTGCCCAGCAGCCCCGTCTCGCTCCTACTCTCGCCTTCTTTCATGTGATTGGGTCAGTCCTGTATCGGATAGGGGTCGTGCAAGCCGAGCGTCGCCATGACATCGCGCTCAATCGCTTCCATCGCTTCGGCATCGCTGTCGGTCATGTGGTCATAGCCTAGCAGATGGAGAACCCCGTGCACAATAAGATGCATCGCGTGGTCCGTCAGCGCAATGTCGCGATCGGCCGCTTCGCGCGCGCAGGTTTCACAAGCGAGAACGATGTCGCCGAGAAGTGCTTCGCCATCATCGGTGTTTGATAGAGCATCGATCAGGTCGGGCTGAACCATCGGGAATGACAGGACATTGGTCGGCTTGTCTTGCCCGCGATACTGACCGTTGAGCGTTCGGACTTCGGCGTCGGACGTCAGGCGGATCGAGACTTCAATCATCACCTGTCCGGTCAGAAGGTCGCCATGCGGCGTCGCGGCCACTGTCGACGTGACGGCGCGATCCGCCAGCGCGTCCCAATTGCCATCGGGCCACGGCACTTCGCGAAGCAGCGCGACATCGATCACCAGTTAAGTGCCCGTCCCCTCATAGGCCTGAACGATCCGCCCGACGACGGGATGGCGAACGACATCGCCGACGCCGAAGCGGACCATTTCGATGCCCTCGACACCTTCGAGCTTTGCGACGGCATCGTTCAGCCCCGAAAGGTTCCCGATCGGCAAATCGCTCTGGTTCGGATCGCCGCACACGACCATGCGACTGTTCTGACCGAATCGTGTCAGAAACATCTTCATCTGCGCTGGAGTCGTATTCTGCGCTTCATCGAGGATGATGAACGACTCGGCCAGCGTGCGCCCGCGCATGAACGCGATCGGCGCGATTTCGATTTCCCCCGATGCGATCCGCCGCTCGACCTGTTCGGCGGGAAGGCAATCATACAGCGCGTCGTAAATCGGCCGCAGATAGGGGTCGACTTTTTCCTTCATGTCGCCGGGCAGGAACCCCAGCCGCTCGCCCGCTTCGACAGCGGGTCGCGACAGGATGAGCCGGTCGACCGATCCGGTGATCAGTTGTGCCACTGCTTGTGCCACCGCAAGATAGGTTTTGCCCGTCCCCGCCGGCCCGAGCGCAAAGATAATGTCGTTGCGATTGAGCGCTTCCATATAACGGATTTGCGTTGCCGAGCGGGGCACGATGGTTTTCTTGCGCGTGCGGATCATCACGCTGGGTGGCTCGGCAACATCATGGCGGATGATGCCGTCGAGCGTCGGTTCGGACGACATCGCGATCACCGCATCGACGGCACCACTGTCGATATTCTGACCTTGGACGATACGATTATACAGTCCCGTCAGGACATCGCGTGCGCGCGCAGTCGATCCAGCTTCGCCTTCGATCTGAAGCTTGTTGCCGCGCGCCGCGATATAGACGCCGAGCCGGTTTTCGATGGCAACCAGATTCTGGTCGAACTCGCCAAACAGGCGCCCCAGCAATTGCGGCTTGTCGAATACCACTTCAAGGCGGCTGCGATCGCCCATCTGGGCGGGAACGGGTTTACGCGGCATTCAATATGGGCATCATGAGGGGCTTTCCTGTAAGACTATTCGGCCCGGCGGCCACAATTTCCACGTCGACGACATCGCCGATCGCAAACTGGTTTCCAACGACGTGGACCGATTGCAGCCAGGGCGACTTGCCGATGAACTGATCGGTCAATTTGCCGCGCCGTTCGAGCAAAATCTCAGTCTGCGTACCGAGACTGGTGTCATTGAATGCCGATTGCTGCGCGTTGATCGCCGCTTGCAACGCTTGCAGACGCGCATCCATCACGGATTTGGGAACTTGCGCGTCCATCGTTGCAGCCGGTGTGCCGGGACGCGGTGAATAGGCAAAACTATATGCCTGAGCATAGCCGACTTCACCGATCAGGGTGAGCGTGGCTTCGAAATCGGCATCGGTTTCGCCGGGAAAACCGACGATGAAGTCACCCGACAGCGCAATGTCGGGTCGCGCCGCACGGACGCGGTCGAGCAGCCGCATATAGCTGTCGCGCGAATGGCTGCGGTTCATTGCCTTCAGGATCGGATCGCTTCCCGATTGTACCGGCAAGTGCAAAAAGGGCATCAGCTTTTCGACTTGAGCATGCGCGTCGATCAGCCCCGGTTGCATGTCGTTCGGATGGCTTGTCATGTAACGGATCCGGTGCAGCCCCGGCAGCCGGTCGAGCGCAACGATCACATCGTGCAGCCCCTGCCCTGCGTCGCTCCAGGCATTCACATTCTGCCCGAGCAGCGTGATTTCCTTGGCACCACCCGCAATCAAGGCTCTGGCTTCGTCGATGATCGCATCGAACGGCCGCGAAACTTCGGCACCGCGTGTGTAGGGCACAACGCAATAGGTGCAGAATTTGTCGCATCCTTCCTGAACGGTCAGGAATGCCGACGGGCGCTGTGCACCGCGCGGGGGAAGCGCGCCGAATTTGGTTTCGATCGGCATTTCGGTATCGATCGCCCGGACACCTGCCGCTGCCTTTGCGACCAGCGCCGGCAAGCGATGATAGGCTTGCGGCCCGACAACGATGTCCACTTCGCGCGCGCGGCGGCTGACTTCAGCACCTTCAGCCTGTGCCACGCATCCCGCAACCGCAATCATCGGTCGCGAACCGTCATCGCGGCTCAGCCGCCCGATCTCCGAATAGACGCGGTGCACGGCACGTTCGCGGATGTGGCAGGTATTGAGGACAACCAGATCGGCGTCGGCCTCGCTTGCCATCGCCATTCCCCCGGCGTCGAGCAATTCGCTCATCCGCTCGCCGTCATAGACGTTCATCTGGCAACCGAATGATTTGACGTGATAGGTTTTGGGCAAAGGCATAAGCGGGGTTATAGCGCGCCTTGCCCGGCGGCCCAATGGTCGTGACCAATAAAATCGACGACTGCCCCGCCCGTAACCGCTTGCAGCGCAGCGGCAATCCGCACGCGACTTTCGGCAGCGATTGCCTTGCGCCCGGCGAACGCATCGGGACCGAACGGCTCGAGGAAATGAACGCCCAACCGGAAAGTGCCCGGCCGCGACAGGACACGCAATGCATTGTCCTTGCCACTTTCAACGCCGAGCCAGGCGATATCGGGCCCGATTGCGCCATAATCGAGCATCAGTGGCTGGACCACTACGCCCGCTGGTGGCGGCTCCAAAATCTTGAGCAGCGACGATTTGAACGGCAGCAGCGATTGCCCGTCATTGGTCGTTCCTTCGGGAAAGATCGTGATCGACCAGCAGTCGCCGAGCGCCGCGCGAAGATGATCGATCTGACCGGCAACCGCGCTTTTGTCTTCGCGCGAAACATAGACTGTCCGGTTCAGCCCCGCCAGCCAGCCGACGATTGGCGCACTTTTGATTTCGGCTTTCGATACGAAAGCGCTGCCGGTCGCTCCTGCGATCGTCAATATGTCGATCCAGCTGACATGATTCGAGATGTAGACGACGTCGCGGCGAACCGGCGACCCGTGGCGCATCACACGTGCGCCGGCGATCCATGCGACGCTGCCGAGGAACAGGCGCGGCCACGGCGACGACTGGCGCAGCAACCGCCACAAGCCATGCCCGGCAACACTGGGAAGCAGGATCGCAATGATCGCGGCGCCGCGCAGTGAAACGCGTATCCAACCAACAAAACTGATCGGGGGTGGCCGACCGGCGGCTGCGTCAGCTCTTGCGGTCGATCGCGACGCCATAAAGCTCCATACGGTGATCGACCAGGCGATACCCCAATTTTTCGGCGATCACTTTTTGGAGCGCTTCGAGTTCGGGATCAACGAATTCGATGACATCACCCGTCTCGACATTGATCAGATGGTCATGATGCGCTTCAGCTGCTGCTTCGTAACGGGCGCGACCGTCGCCGAAATCATGACGTTCGAGAATGCCGGCTTCTTCGAACAGCCGAACCGTCCGGTAAACCGTAGCGATCGAAATGCCCGAATCGATTGCTGAGGCCCGCGCGTGCAGCGCTTCGACGTCGGGGTGATCCTCGGCTTCAGAAAGCACGCGCGCGATGACTCGGCGTTGCTCGGTAATCCGCAACCCTTTTTCCGCGCACAGCGCTTCAATATCGATCGGACGGTGCATCGTCGCGAACGCTAGCGCAAACCCGGCGTCACCGCAAAGCGAAGATTATTTCGCTGGCCCGCGCTTGCGCCGAGTGCCGAGACCGATCGCTTTGGCAAGCGTCCGGCGCTGTTCGGCATAATTCGGCGCGACCATCGGATAATCGTTGGGCAATCCCCATTTCGCGCGATAATCATCGGGCGTCATGCCGTAATGCGTCATCAGGTGACGTTTGAGCATTTTCAGTTTTTTACCATCCTCGAGGCAGACGATATAGTCGGGCTTGATCGACGAGCGGACCGACACTGCCGGGTCCTGCTTTACGACAACAGGGGCAGCCGGCGTGCCGAGGCTCGCGAGTGCCGTGTGCACATTTGAAATCAGCGTCGGCAAATCATTGACGGCGACACTGTTGTTGCTGACATGCGCCGCAACAATGTCCGCGGTCAAAGTGATGAATGTTTCCTGCATTTCGGCATTGTCGGTCATGTTCAAATTCCAGCGTTAAATCGCGAAATACTTTGTCGTCGTTCGCGGGCAAGTTGATGTGTCACGACTTATTAATCGCATCGCCCCTGCATGCACAATGCAATTTTTAATCAAGCAGCAAACGATAGGTCAGCGCATCGAAACATTCGCCATACGGACTGCGATAATAGCTGCGACGGCGACCGACTTGGCAAAAACCCGCCGACGAATAAAGCGCAACCGCCGGATTCCCGCTGCGCACTTCAAGGAAAACACTGCGAACGCCGGTTTCGCGAGCATTGCCGATCATTGCCGTCAGCAACTGGCGACCAATGCCTTTTTTCTGGACGGACGGCGATACGGCCAGCAGCATCAACTCGCATTCGTCGATCACGATACGCGACAGGGCGAAACCGACCGCGCCGAGCGTGCGGGCCACGATCAACTGGCTGCCGGGCATTGCCATGACGCCAAGGCACTGCGCTTCGGTCCATGCTTCACCAAAGCGCTTGTCGAATGCGCCTTTCATCACCGGCATGATATCAGCCAGATCATCGACACCGCCGCGGCCAAACGTGACGCTCATGCTGCCATCGGCTTTGCGTCGGGGGCGCGGCCGTAAATCGGGCGAACCGGCAGGACATGGTCACCGAGCAGCATGGCATGTCGCGCATCGGGCGGCGTTTCCCCGGCAACGGGGCCAGTGATGACGACATCGGCCGCGGGCAGCGATTGCAATGCCGTCGGCGCGTCGAGCCGGTCGCGCACGAAAGATTGCACGAATTTTTCGCCGTGCCCGCCATCGATCACCACTGTGATGGCTGCGTCTGGCGTCTGCGCAAACCAGTGCGCCGCGATCAGTGCGAGCGACGAAAATCCGTGGACATCGACGCCCCAGCCAAAGCCGAGCCCGCGCGCAGCAGCAATCCCGACACGAATTCCGGTAAAGCTGCCCGGGCCGCAATCGACCCGGATCGTGTCGGCACGTCCGCCGCCGGGCAAAGCCGCAATCATCGGCATCAGGCGTTCGGCATGGCCACGCCCGACGATCGCACTATCGTGCGCCACCACCGCATCACCGTCGAACAAAGCAACCGAGCAGGACGATGTCGCCGTTTCGATCACCAGTGTCCGCATCGGCGCTCAGACAATCGTATTGAAGCGGTCGAAACCGGGGCGCGGCAACCGACCAAAGATCGTCGCGGGATCACCCACGCCCAGCGTCGAGATGAAGTTCGACTTGAATGTCGTACCCGCAAAAAATGCCGCATCGACACCGGGCTGGTCAAAGCCCGACATCGGCCCGGTATCAAGCCCCAGCGCGCGCCCCGCCATGATGAAATAAGCACCCTGAAGCGAAGAATTCCGGAGCGCCGTTGCATCGATCACCGGCTGATTGCCGACAAACCAGCTTCGTGCATCGGCGGGCGGGAATAATTCGGGCAACTGCTCGTAAAATTCCATGTCCATGCCGATGATGACAGTCACGGGCGCTTTGCGGATTTTGTCCTGGTTATTGGGCAGAGCCAGCGCGGCAAGTTTTTCTTTTGCTTCGGCACTTTCGCACCAGACAAGACGCGCGGGCAGGCAATTGGCCGACGTCGGCCCCCATTTCATGACTTCCCAGATCCCATCCATCTGCGCGCGCGTGACGGGTTCGTCGGTATAGCCGTTATAACTGCGCGCCTCGCGAAACAGTTGATTGATCGCGGAGTCGCTAATCGGTGCGGTCATGAAATATCCTTAAACGGCGAGAACTTCGGTGACTTCGGGCACATAATGTTTGAGCAGCGATTCGATACCGCCTTTGAGCGTCGCGGTCGACGACGGACACCCCGCGCAAGCGCCCTGCATTTTCAGGTAGACAGTGCCTTTATTGAATCCCCGATAAATGATGTCGCCGCCGTCGTTCGCAACGGCGGGGCGCACGCGCGTTTCGATCAGGTCCTTGATCTGGTCGATGATATCGGCATCTTGCGGGTCGTCATTGAACACCGCGTCAGGAGCAACCGATATGCCCGCCGCCGTTGCCGGCCTGAAAAGGGGCATGGCGGCACTGAAATGGTCGAGCATGATCGACAGGACATCGGGCTTTACATCGGCCCAGTTGCTGCCCGGCCCGACCGTGACCGATACGAAGTCATGCCCAAAGAAAACGCCTTCGACGTCGCCCAGCGTGAACAGGGCTTCGGCCAGCGGCGATGCAGCGGCTTCCTCGGGCGTCGCAAAATCGCGCGTGCCCATGTCCATGACGCGTCGACCCGGCATAAATTTCAGCGTCGACGGATTCGGTGTGGTTTCAGTTTCGATCAGCATGATTGGCATGTGGGGCGTGGCGGCGCGGGGGTCAACCTGC
>JANLWD010000032.1:0-1507 GCA_031364345.1 Sphingomonas sp. | reverse complement strand
ATCCGTGACGGCCGCGATGTGTCCGACCACATGCACCGCTATCTGAAGGCGAAAGCTGCAATGATAAGGAAAGCCGCATGAAAGCATTTTTGTTTGCAGCAACGCTCGCACTGGCTCCGGCAACAGCGCTCGCCCAAACTGCGCCTGATCCGGCGGCGCGTGCGTCCGCCACGCGCATTGCCGGCGCGCTTCTGCCCGATGGCACCTATCGCAAGATGATGAGCGGCACATTCGACAAGATGATGTCGGGCATGATCGACCAGGTCGGCAATCTGCCAATGCGCGAGATCGTCGTCGCAATGGGCATGCCCGAGGATCAGGTTCCCAATCTCGCGCCCGATGCCATGAAACAGATCATGGAAATCACCGATCCGGTGTTCAAACAGCGCATGGACATCGGGATGAAAGCGATGATGGGCAGCATGGTCGACATGATGTCGAAATACGAGCCCGCCGTGCGCGAAGGGCTGTCCGAAGCTTATGCGCGCCGCTTCACGCCGACGCAGCTTGCCGATCTCGAGCGTTTTTTCGCAACGCCTTCGGGCGCGGCTTATGCTGCGGAATCGATGCTGATTTACACCGATCCCGCGGTCATAAACCGGATGATGGCGATGATGCCCGAAATGATGAAGGAAATGCCCAAGATGGTCGGCGCCATGACCGAGGCGACCAAGGATTTGCCCAAGCAGCGCAAATATAGCGACCTGACGCAAGCCGAACGCGACCGCATCGCGACCCTACTCGGCATCGATCCGAAGAAGGCAAAGAAATGACCAGCGAAACCGAGCGCGCGCGCATCGCCCGGGACGGCATGTATCGCCCCGAATTTGAGTCGGATGCGTGCGGCGTCGGGCTCATTGCTGCAACCGATGGGCGTGCGAGCCGCCGCGTCGTGACGTCCGCCATCGATGCGCTGAAGGCCGTCTGGCATCGGGGAGCTGTCGACGCCGATGGCATGACCGGCGATGGCGCGGGGCTGCATGTCGACTTGCCGATGCCGTTTTTTGCCGATGCGATTATCGCGAGCGGACACAAGCCCATCGACAACAGCTGGCTCGGCGTCGGCATGGTCTTTCTGCCGCGCACCGATCTGGGCGCGCAGGAAACCTGTCGCACGATCGTCGAATCCGAAATCATCGACGCGGGCTTCACCATCTATGGCTGGCGACAAGTTCCGGTCGATGTCCGCGTCATCGGCCGCAAGGCACAGGAATTGCGGCCCGAGATCGAGCAGATCATGATCGCCGGGCCGAACGCGAAGACGACCGATTTCGACGAGTTTGAAAAGACGCTCTATCTCGTCCGCAGGCGTATCGAAAAGAAAGTCATCGAAGCACAGATTCAGGGCTTCTACATCTGCTCGCTGTCGGCGCGGTCGATTGTCTACAAGGGGCTGTTCCTCGCCGAGAGCCTGTCGGTCTTCTACCCCGATTTGCAGGACGAGCGCTTCACGAGCCGCGTCGCCATTTTCCACCAGCGTTATTCGACCAACACTTTTCCGCAATGG
>JANLWD010000024.1:0-6695 GCA_031364345.1 Sphingomonas sp. | reverse complement strand
CCCGAGGCGGCGCAGCGGCGCTGGGTTTACTGGAAGCTGTGGCCGAACATGGCGTTCGACATTTATGCTGACCAGATCGATTTCATGCACTGGGTGCCCGTGTCGCCGACGGTCACGATGTTGCGGGTGATGAGCTATGCGTTGCCCGATGACAGGCGTGAGATGCGGCTGGCGCGCTATGCCAATGCGCGGATCAATCGGGTGGTGAATGCCGAGGACACCTGGCTGATCGAGCGCGTGCAGGCGGGGATGGCGTCAGCCTATTTCACCGCCGGGCCGCTGGCGGCGAGCGAAGTGTGCTTGCGCAGTTTTAACGCGCGAATAAGAGAGATTATCCCGGAAGCGCGGATGGCGATGCCGCCTGAAAGTTACAGATAATGACCAAGAAATATGATGCCGTGATCATCGGCGGCGGGCACAATGGCCTGGTGTGCGCCTTTTATTTGGCGCGGTCGGGCTTGAAAGTCCGCATTCTCGAGCGGCGCGATGTCATCGGCGGGGCATGCGTCACGGAGGAATTCCATCCTGGTTTCCGCAATTCGACCGCGAGCTACACCGTCAGCCTGCTGCGGCCCAAGATTATAAAGGATATGCGACTGCATGAACGGGGTTGGAAGATTATCGAACGAACGATTTCGAACTTCTTTCCGTTCGACAATGATTATCTGAAACTGGGCGGCGGAACGGATCGGACGCAGGCCGAATTTGCGCGCTTTTCGACGAAGGACGCGGCGACGTTTCCGGCTTACGAAGAAGCATTGGAACGGGTAGCCGAAGTGTTGCGGGGGATTTCACTGAAAACGCCGCCCAATGCAGGGGGTGGGGTGCGCGCATTGCTGGCGGCGGCATCACAGGGGCGCAGTGTCGCGGGATTGGATATAGAAGCACAGCGCGATGTGCTCGACCTGTTCGTGAAGTCGGCGCGCGATTTCCTCGACGGCTGGTATGAAAGCGACGCAGTGAAAGCCGCGTTCGGGTTTGATGCGGTGGTTGGCAATTATGCGTCACCCGACACGCCGGGAAGCGCCTATGTCTTGCTCCATCACGTGTTCGGCGAAATCAACGGCAAGAAAGGGATGTGGGGCCATAGCGTCGGTGGGATGGGCGCGATCACGCAATACATGGCCGAAGCGTGCGTCGAGGCTGGGGTGGAAATCAGCCTCGAAGCGCCGGTTGCGCAGGTGCTGGTCGATGGCGCTAAGGTTGCCGGTGTGCGGCTCGAAAGTGGCGAGGAAATCGCCTGCGCAACCATCGTGTCGAATGTCGGGCCGTCGTTATTGTTCAAGCAGCTCGTTGCGGCGAATGACCAGCCACCCGCGTTCAAGAAGCGGATCGACCAGTGGAAGACGGGATCAGGCACGTTCCGAATGAATGTCGCACTGTCCGAACTGCCGAGTTTCAATGTGTTGCCGGGCAAGGATAAGGCGGAACATCACACCTGCGGCATCATCATCGCGCCGAGCCTAGACTATATGGGCCGTGCCTATACCGATGCGCGGGCGTTCGGCTGGTCGAAAGCGCCGATTGTCGAGATGAAATTGCCGACGACGGTCGACGATAGCCTGGCACCACCGGGGCAGCATATTGCCAGCCTGTTCTGCCAGCAATTCGAGCCGCGGCTATCGCCAAATCCCGACGGGAGCGACCGGACTTGGGACGATGTGCGCGAGGAAGTCGCCGACCATATCATTGATACGGTCACGCAGCATGCACCCAATTTCAAAACGTCGGTGATCGCGCGGCAAATCCACTCGCCGCTCGATCTGGAGCGGAAATTCGGACTAATCGGCGGTGATATTTTCCACGGCCACATGTCGCTTGACCAGCTTTACGGTGCGCGGCCGATGCTGGGGCACGGTGATTACCGGATGCCGATCGCAGGCCTGTACATGTGCGGATCGGGCGCTCATCCCGGCGGCGGTGTTACGGGCGCACCGGGCCATAATGCGGCACACGAAATCTTGAAGGACCGGAGTGTTTTCGGCCGGATATTCGCGCGGCGGTGACGTCGTGCGAAAATCGTTTGAGATTGTCGGGCGCGCATGCAATCGTGACGGCGTCGTGAAACCAGCATGTGATCTTTTGATCGAGAGCATGATATCTGGCTCGCGTCGGTTGGGTATTTCAGGGTGCATCCGATTATGAAGATTTTGACTGTGCTGCGCGTATTCGCCTTTGTCCTGTTCCTGTTCATTCCGGCGATTTCGGTCATGCTTTTTGCCGGGTTCGTTTTGCACAGCACCTATTGGTTCAAAGTGCTTGGAATGCCCGTGCTGATCGCGAACGGGCTGATTTTATTCGTGCAGCCCGTGAAGAGCTTTGTCGGCCTTCAGCTTATGAAGATGTCGGGCGGGCGCTAGCGCGATCGCGCGGGCGGAACCAGTAAAGCGGTATCGCAGTGAGCATCAGGATGATGCTGAGCCCGAGTGCATAAATGCCCGAGCCCCATAGCAGCCAAAGCGCAAACCCCATGCCCACGACCGCTGCGGGGCGGGTGACACCGATCACCAGCGCCGCCGCACAAGCGCCGACGTAAAGCCAGACGGTGGCCGCCGTCGTCAACTGAAGCATGAACGTCAGGATATCGGTCATGCCGGGCACTGCACCCGACAGGATGAGGATGCTGACAAAAACGCTGGAGATCAGGATCGCCGTCGTCGGCACGTCGCGATCGCTCGTTCGTCCGAGGAAAGCAGGCATCAGTCCGCTGCGCGCCATTCCAAGTGGCACTTCGCCCTGCATCAATGTCCAGCCATTGAGGCAACCGATCGCCGCGATCGCTGCAAAGGCCGACACCGAAAGACTGGCCCCATGGCCCCAAAAACTTTCGACAAAAAATGCGATCGGTGCGCCGGATGCAGCAACTGCGGCTTGAGGCAGTGCGAAGACGATCCCGTTGCATATGATGACGTAAAGCGCTCCCGTAACGGCGGTGCCGTAAAGCGTCGCACGCAAGATGTTGCGCGCCGGGTCACGCAATCGTTCAGCCGCAAGTGACGCCGCTTCGAACCCGATCATCGCGGAAAAGCACAGTGTCATTGCCGTCGACAGATCTTTTGCTGCAAACGGCGGCCGCTCGCTGGCGCGGTATTGGACGGGATCGCTGACCCAAAGCGCAGCAATGATGAAGACAACGGCAAGCAGCGGCAGGAGTTTCAGAAGCGTCGTCAGCACCTGAAACCGCCCCGCGCCTTTTGCTCCGCCAAGATTGAGCGCGGTCAATGCCCATACCAACGTCGTTGCGCCCAATGCCGTGGCAAGCGGCGATGCCGTCAGCGCGGGGACGAATGAAGCGCCATAGCGCACGGCAGTCAGTGCGATGATTGCATTGGCCGAACAGATGCCGACCCAATAGCTCCACCCGACCAGTAGCCCGGGCATGGGGCCCAGCGCTTCACCAACGATCGCAACGGCGCCCGTTGCGCCCGGCCGCGCCGCCGCGAGTTGCGACAATATGTAAGCCAGCAAAAGCGCGCCGGGGATCGCAAAGCCCCACGCGATCAGGCCGGTTATGCCAAAAGGCGCAAGTTGTGCCGGCAACACGAATATGCCAGCGCCAATCATCCCGCCAACGACAAGTGCCGCCGCAGTCCACAGGCCAAAGGGGCGGGCGCCGCTTATGTCGCCCGCGCTCATCCGATCAGAATTTCGAGCCCAGCCTCAGCCCGATCGTTCGCGGCGCTACGACGACCGCATAGGGCCGCTGAAAACATTGCCCACATTGTTGGAACCGCGACAATTGGGCACGTTCGTCGAATGCGTTCTGAACGAACAGTTCCATCGAAAAACGGCTCCAATTGAGCCCGGCCGCAAAATTTACGGTCGTGAATGCGGGAAGGCGCCCCGTTGTCGTCGCAGTCACGAAATAATTGGTAGGGTCTGCAACAGCGACGGGATCATATTCGTCGATCGCAACATTTTGCACGACGCGCCGAATGTCCGCTGATGCCGAACTCGAATGCGTTGCCGCTGCTTGAAAATGTGCTTTTGCGGCGCCAACATCGAATTCATAACGCGCGCTTCCGCTCAGCTTGACTTGCGGCGTCAGCGGCAGCCGCGTTCCACTGGGTGAGGAGATGTAATTGACTTCGCCGGTCGACCCTGGCGCCGTGCACGCAAATGTCGGATCGGCATATGCACAGAGATTTTGCCGGGTTTTGGCGTCAGTGTAGCTTCCAGATGCGGTCAGCGTCAGGCCAGTGAAAGGCACAAGATTGATGTCGAGTTCGCCACCGCGGATGCGTGCATCGGGGCCGTTTTGGATCTGCGTGAAGCTGTTGGCGCCGAGGAAGGCAAACTGGAATGTTTTCCAGTCCTGTTGATAAATCGCACCGTTAATCCGCAATGCGCCGTCGGCCCATGTCGTTTTGAAACCTGCTTCATAATTGGTCAGAAAGTCCGGAGCATAGGCGTCAAGACCAGCCCGGCGATTAATGCCGCCGGGACGAAATCCGCGTGACCATGTGCCGTAAAAAAGCAAGTCGCGGCTTGCTTTCCAGCTGAGGTTGACGCGATGCGTGAAGCCCTGACCGCTTGCCTTGACCGGCTGAAGCCCGCGACCGGCTGTAAAAGTCGCAAGGTTGGTGCACGGGCCACCAGCAACTGCGGCGGGAAGCAAGGTTCGCGAACTGCTGTATGTGTCGCTGTCGCGGTCATACAGACGCTCGCCCGATGTCGTGAAACATTGCGCAACGCCGGTTCGGTTGCTGCCCGCGGCATTGGGCGGCGCATCAGAAAATCCGTTGCCCGGATTGCGACCGAAGCCGAAAAAACCGATCAGATTATTATCGTAAATGAAACCGCGCCCCCCGGCAGTCAGCGTCAGCGTCGGGGTGATGTCAAAGCTGGCTTCACCGAAAACCGCATAATCCTTATCGATCCGTTTCTGCTTGGTCAGCCAAAGGACGCCGGGCAATCCATTGACCGAGACCAGCGGGCCGAGACCCGGCACTTTATAAATTTCCTCGATGTCGTTTTGCTGGCGCTGATAGAAGGCACCGGCGACGACGCGAAAGCGTTCATTCTGCGGCGACGCGACACGGAATTCATGGCTCATCTTGGTATATTTGGGATTGCTCAAAACATTCTGGCGCGGATCGATCGTATTACCGGCAGCGTCTGAGAAGTAAAAATATCCGGCCAAACCACCACTGGCGGCATAGAGGCTGTCATAGGCTTCGGCATAGTCGGTGTAATCGGTTGATGCGGCAATCTTGCGATCGGCATAAGCACCAGCGTAGGTCAGGTCCCAATTACCGAGCTTACCCTCTATTGTCAGCGCACCCTGGATAAAGCGGTCATTGCTATAGTCGGGGAAGAAATGCTGAACCTGCAAATCGCCAAGGCGCGCGTCAGTGCCGAACGAGCCTTTTGACTTTGTCTCTTGATACAAAATGGTTGGAGTCACCGTCCAGTTATCGTCGAGATCGATTTTTAACGCAGCACGGCCGCCATAGGTATCGACTTCGTTGAAATCCTTTTTCACGAATGACGTATTGTTTACCGTGATACCGCCAACCGTCGGCAGAAAGCGACGTGTCCCCGGGATATTATCGATATAGCCCGCGTCGTGTTGGTAAAAGCCGACGACGCGCATCGCAGCACGATCGCCGAGCGGCAGATTTATTACGCCTTCGACGCGGCCACCGATGCCGCCTTTGTTAACGGTATTGATTTCGCCATCGACACGGCCGGATGTTTCGCCGAGCTCGGGTTTGTTCGTAATAATACGGATGGTGCCTGCCTGGCTCGACGCGCCGTATAATGTGCCTTGCGGCCCCGACAGGCTTTCGATGCGTGCAATGTCATAAATATGAACGTCGAGCGTGCCGCCGATCGTCGTGATCGGCTGTTCGTTGAGGTAAAAGCCAACCGATGGCAATGGCCCGGAATGGTTGCCGTCACCACCCGAGGCCACGCCCCGCATGTAAACATTGGTCTGGCCCGGCGAGGTGCTTTTGAACGCAACGCTCGTCAGTTGCTGCGAGAACTGGTTGAAATTGGTCACATTGAGCTGGTCGAGCTTTTTCGTGCTGAGTGCCTGAATGCTGATCGGCACATTCTGCAGGCTTTCGGACCGTTTTTGGGCGGTAACAATGATGTCGTCGCCCGATGCCGGTGCTTCGGCGGGAGACTGGGCGCGGGCGGGTACGGCGGCGATCATCGTGGTTGCGAGCAGAGCGGAGATAAGCGTGCGGCGCGATGTCATTGTCGTTCCCGTCCTTTTTGTTGACGGGAGTCTGTGACTCCGACGAGTCAGGGTCAACGATTAAGTGTTCGACGTCGCCATTGCCCGAATTGCAGTGGCAGATTTGCCACTATCACAGAGCCGTCGGATAAGTGATTAGAACGTCGCCGAGCGCGACCTTCAGCGGCTCGAGAAATGGCTCATAGGCTTGCCATCCCTGCGTGCCCTCGCGAAAAATCGGCTGGCGGACCTGTTCTGAAGACGCGGTGCGGATCGCGCGTTCGGTTTTGTGAAATTCAAGGCAGGCCGGCTCGAATTCGAGGCCGCAAGCCGCAAGCAAGCGCCGCGTTTCCGCTTCGTTGTCGTCGATCATCCGTTCGTAAATGACGCGGTGTACGCGACGGGGCAGCAGCCGGTCGATATGTGCCATCAGGCGGACATAGTCGGCATAATAACGGCCCATGTCGGTCAGGTCGTAGCTGAACGCCTGCCCCTTGGCGAAATGTTG
>JANLWD010000022.1:0-3776 GCA_031364345.1 Sphingomonas sp. | reverse complement strand
GAACGCATATTGCCATGCCGGAATTGCGGTAACGCCGGGAAAGAATGGTGCGCCAACCGGCAGCAAGTCACCCGCCGCTTCGAGCACTTTGCCGCGCGTGGCGTGTTCGGCATCGATCCAGACACCGTCGCGACGCACGGGCAGCGGCGGGCTGACTTTGTCCATGAACTGGCGGATGCCGGTTTTCCCGCCATCGGGGTCGACAATCGCTTCGGCAAATAATGCGGCCTCGCGCGCCAGCCCGGCACGCATGCCACGCGACAGGCCGGTGCGCACGGCATCGATCGCACGTTCGCCCGCTTTGCCGCGCCCCGCCCAGTCGAGCTGGCGGCGAACACGCTGGAGGAAATCGTCGGCCAGCACTGCGTCGAGGTCGATGGGCGATGCGCTTTCCCAGCGCTGCGTCGCGGCCCGACGATTGGCAAATGCCCGGCCGAGGACGCTGGCTTCGCCATCCTTCACGAAAGCCCGCACGGCAGCATGTGCCGCGCCGAGTGCATCGCGCGCGCCGCTGACCAGTTCATCGACCAGACCGATCCCGGCTGCTGCTGCTGCGTCGATGCTGCGTCCGCCCAAAATCATGTCGAGAGCGTCGCGCACGCCGGTCGCGCCATGCCGGTCGGCAAGCAGTCGCGGCAGGCGCTGGGTCCCGCCATAACCGGGCAGCAGTCGCAAGCGGATTTCGGGCTGACCAAAGCGCGCCGTCGGCTCGGCAATCCGGTAATGACAGGCAAGCGCGAATTCCATGCCGCCGCCCAGCGCGACGCCCTGCACCGCTGCAATGCACGGTTTGCCCATCATCTCGATTTTGGCAAACGCAAGCTGAGCATTGTTGGGCAGCACCATCGCTTCGTCGAAACTGTGAATTTCCTCGAGCATCTGGCGGATGTCGGCTCCGGCGACGAACGACGCCGTCCCCTGCCCGGTAAAGACTACGGCCACGACATCGTCCTTGCGCGACAGATGATCGACGACCGTAACCAGTTCATCGATCGCACGTTCGTTGAGTGCATTCACGGGCGGATTGGTGACAGTGACTGTCGCGACGCGCTTGCCCGGTGCCACGACGTTATACTGGACAAGGAAATATCGGTTTCGCTCGAACAGCGATTGTTCCTCCGACAAGCGCTGCTTGCGTTGCCAGTCGCCGATCGCCGTCCGCATTTCGTCGAGTGCTTGCGGATTGCGGAGCGTCGTCACGTCGCCGACGTCGCCGCCTTCGACGAGTGCGCGGACCATGCGGCGCATATATTTGCCGCTGCGCGTTTCGGGGAATTGCGAAACCTCGATGAAATCGGCGGGGACTGCGACGGCACCTTTCTCGCTGCGCACCAGTTCGAACAGCCGGCGCTTGTCGTCGAGGCTGAGCTTGCGGCCCGCGACAGGCACGACGAAAGCAAGCGGCGTCAGTCCTTTTTCGCGGTGCGGTGCGCCGACGACCAGCACATTGCCGACGGGCGAGTCGGGATCGAGTGCCTTGTCGCGAAGCACCGCGCCTTCGATCTCCTCGGTCCCCATGCGGTGTCCCGACACATTGATGACGTCGTCGCTGCGCCCGTGAAGCGAGAACGACCCGTCGTCATGCGCGATCGCAAAATCGCCTTGGGTATAGGCCCAGACGCCGCGCCACCGCGTCCAGTAACCGTCGGTCCAGCGCACCGCGTCACCGCGCCAGTTGCGCTGAACGCTGCCATTTTCGACGACGAAATTGCCGACATCGCCCCAGATCGTTCGCGCAAGGTAGGGGTAGGGTGCTGCGATGACGATTTCGCCTTTTTCGCCCATATCGGCGCGCCGCCACGCAACGCCGCCGCCGTCACCGCCACCGTCACCGTCACCGTCACCGCGAGCGAATGGCGCAGTGCTCGCTGCGGCATCGGCATCCTCGACCCAGACATCGCCGACGATCCACGGCAGCGGATAAGCATGCGCATCGGGCCGCAACGGGAAATCGGTGCTGCCGTAAAAATGCGTCCAGGCAATCCCGCCATGTTCGGTTGCCCAGTAACAATTGATATATTGCGGCACGACATGGGCCATCCCGAATGCCTGGACCGAAGGCGACGTCGGTTCGGCGCAGAATGTCGCGACGCGCAAGCTGTGCATGTCATAACGCTGGAGATCGACGAGATTCGACGGATCGGACATCACCGATTTCAAAAACGTCACCCCTGCCTTGAAAATCGTGACGCCGTGTCGTTCGATCATCGAGGCAAAACGCCCGGCATGCGGAAAAACCGGCGACCCTTCGGAAATGACCGTCGTCACACGCGTCATCAGCGGCGCGCAGATCAGATAGCTTTGCCCGGTGATCCAGCCCGGATCGGCAACCACGAACAGCGTGTCGCCCGGCCGCGCATCGAATGCCACGGCCATCGTGTGCGCAACGCCCGCGGCATAGCCGTGCGCGTGGACGATCCCTTTGGGCTTTCCCGTCGAACCCGAGGTGTAGATGAAAAACATCGGAAAATCGGCGTCGACCGGCACCGGTTTCGACGACGCCCATATCGCGCGGACGAAATCGCGATCGGGCAGCGCCAGCAGATCGGCCTGCGTCTGGACCGCGAACCCCGCATCGCGCGCATTGGCAAGCAGCGTTTCGAGCGCTGCGTCAGTCAGGTCATGGCTCCACCGGTCGCGTTCCTCGCGCCAGATGATGTCGGGCTGTGCTGTGTGTCGAACCACGATCACCGTTTCGACGCGCGGGGGCAGTGTGACGAGGCTCGACGCGATCGCAATCCGCACGCGCGCCGCATCGGTCGCGCTGATCCGCCCCTCGCGGCCCAGCATGATGAGCGCGCGCCCGACACCGCGCATCACATCCGACCGCTCGACGGTGACTTCGCCCGCGAGCGTTTCGCGGACCGTATCGAGGATCGCGGCTGCATCGGCCGCAGGCAGGGCAAGATCGGTCTCGGCAAGGATGGCCAGTGCCGTCACAACCGGCACGTAATTGTCGAGCGCGGGATCGGTATAGGCGTTCTTGAACCCGGCGACCTGCGCATTGCGATAGCTGCCGTCCGACGTCACGATGACGCGCGCGCCGGCATCGCTGATCCGGTCCGACAATGTCTTGTCGCTGAACCCGCCGAATACGGCGGTATAAACGATGCCGAGCCGCTTGGCTGCTTCGGTCCAGTAAATCTGCGGCACGATGCTTGGCATGTTGAGCGCGATGCGATCGCCCGCTTTCAGCCCCAATGCCTCGAGCGCGATTGCGCATTTGGCCGTTTCGAGCAGCAATTTTTTGCGCGAAACGGTGAAACAATCGACTGGCGCGCCCGCTCCGCCGCCCGCCGACATGTCCCAGCGATCGCCCTCGAAAATCAGAGCGGCCTCATTGCCGTGACCACTCAGAACATGGCGGTCGACTTCGCTGAAACAGGCATTGGTCCGGCCGCCAACGAACCAGCGCCAGTGCGGTGGTTCGGTTGCGTCGAATGCAGTCGTCCACGGCGAGAAGTCGGCGGGCAGATCGGGCGTCAGCGCATCGCCGGTCGCCGCGTCCCAGCCCGACCATCGACCGTCCGTGTCGCGAAAAATCCAGGCTCCGCCCTGACCCAAACCGGCAACGAACCAGTGCATCGATTGCGCAGCGATATGCCCGTGGAAAGCCCCCGGATCGGCCAATGCGGCCTGCCGCATCGCATCCCAGTCGCCGCGCGTGACGACGGGATTATATAATGCGACCGCATCGGCGGCGTGCGTCGACGCGTCCAGCATATCCGAATCATTCTCCCCCGGGTTGGAGGCGGCATAGAGCCCAAATCGGATGT
>JANLWD010000238.1:0-2848 GCA_031364345.1 Sphingomonas sp. | reverse complement strand
CGGACACGGCCTGGCAGGCAGCGGGTGGGAGCCTGAAAATTACCCACAGATTGGTTCAAGCCCTGCGGCAACCGCGCATGCCCAAATTTTGGTCCGGAAAGCGACGCTGGCACTCTTTGCAAAGGCTTTGCGCTAAACGGCGCCACATTTACGGCGCGGTCGCACCATTTTCGACCGGCACCGGCACCACCGCGTTGTCGTCAAGCATCTGAGCAGCGTCGTTAAGCGCTTCGGCTTCACTCCGGCTGATGCCGCCCACGCTGTCGTCGCTTGGTGCGCCGCACGCCGAAAGCATCGCCGAAAGCATCACAGACGAGATTAATGATCGCATGGCAACACCATGCGCGAACCACGGCCAATAAAAAAGGGGGCCACCGTCACCGGCAGCCCCCATTCCAGCATATCGCGTGCGATTACTTCTTCATCGCGTCGCCAGCGGCTTCCATCTTATTGCCAGCGGCCGACATCGCGTCGCCCGTCGCAGCTTTCATCTTGTCAGCAGCCGATTCAATTTTGTTGCCCGCGACGTCGGCAGTATTTTCGATTGCACCCATGGCATTTTCGGTCGCAGCGTCGACCGTGTTGACGGCTTCGGTTGCAGTTGCATTGACGTCAGACATCATGGCGTTGCCCGCTTCGGCGGTTTCATTTGCGGCTTTCGGGCTGCAAGCAGCAAGCGTCATCGATGTGGCGAGAATGGCGGCAAGTGCGATTGTCTTTTTCATGTGGCGTTTCCTCTGAAAGGTTCAGGCCGGTGCGACGGCCCCCGTTGCATTCGCTCCGGTACTCGTTCGACTATCGGGTCGCACCGAGGTTGGCAATATATGCCGTCATCAAGTGCTGGTTGACCGCATATAAAGATATCTTTATATGCGGTGTCATGATTCCGGCGATCGACATGTTCCGCGCTCTTGCCGACCCGACCCGGCTGCGCATCGTTGCATTGCTTCGCGCGATGGAGCTTTCTGTGGGTGAGCTTGCGCAAGTTCTAGGTCAAAGCCAGCCGCGCGTTTCGCGCCATATCCGCATTCTGGTCGATGCCGGGCTTGCATCGCGCCGTCGCGAGGGAAGCTGGGTATTTCTGGCACCGGCACCGTCATCGGTGACTGTGCCGCTGTTCGCTCTGCTCGACGCGGCGGTGAGCGATGCTGGCGATCACTGGGCACGCGCTGATACTGCGCGGCTAGCGGCAGTGCGCGCCGATCGAACCGCGGCCGCGGCGCAGTACTTCGCGCAGCATGCCGACCAGTGGGATGCCATCCGGTCGCTGCATGTCGCCGACAGCGCGGTTGAACAACGGATGCACGCGATGCTGGGGGCCTCGGTCGGTCGCCTCGTCGACATCGGCACCGGAACAGGACGGATGATCGAACTTTTCGGGGCCGTTGCGCAAAGTGCGATCGGCGTCGACCGCAGCCCCGAAATGCTCCGGCTCGCCCGCGCAAAACTTGATGGCAGCCGGCAATGCGAATTGCGACAGGGCGACATCAGCGCGCTGCCGCTCGATGACGGTTGCGCGGACACTGTCATCCTGCATCAGGTTCTGCATTTCATTCCAGCGCCCGAAGCAGCGCTTGCTGAAGCCGCGCGACTGCTTGCGCCGGGTGGCCGCATCCTGATTGCCGATTTTGCGCCGCACGAGCGCGAGGAATTGCGGACGCAGGATGCGCATGCGCGTCTGGGCTTTTCCGATCGACAGATTGCGACATGGCTTGCGGCGGCCGGCCTTTCGCTTACGGACACGCAAACGCTCGACGGCGGGGAACTGACCGTCAAACTCTGGATGGGGACGCGCCCGCCGCACTTAAAGGCAATCGCAGCATGACTTTCACGTTCAGCCAGCTCGAAGAAGCGCGCCGTGCGCTTGCTGCGCCATTGTTCGCCGACCTGGCCGGCGATGCCGAAGTCTCGTTCGAATTCTTCCCGCCGAAAACCGAAAGCATGGAAGCGACATTGTGGTCGTCGATCGAATCGCTGAGTCCGCTCGCGCCGCGGTTTGTGTCAGTGACATATGGCGCGGGCGGATCGACGCGCGAACGCACGCACAACACGGTCGCGCGTATTGCCAGGGAAACTGCGATCCCGGCGGCGGCGCACCTGACCTGCGTCGAAGCGACGAAGGCCGAAATCGACGAAATCGCCGATGCCTATTGGGAAGCCGGAGTCCGTCATATCGTTGCACTGCGCGGCGACCCACCCGAAGCGGGCAAAGCCTTTACGCCGCATCCGCAAGGCTATGCCGGGGCCGCCGAACTCGTCGATGGCCTGCGCCGCCGCCACCCTTTCGAAATCTCGGTCAGCGCCTATCCAGAAACGCATCCGCAAGCCGCCAGCCCGCAAGCCGACATCGATAATTTCAAACGCAAGCTCGACGCCGGCGCTACGCGTGCGATCACACAATTCTTCTTCGAACCCGAAACATTCTTCCGCTTCCGCGATGCAACTGCTGCTGCCGGGATCGATGCCGAAATCGTGCCGGGCATCATGCCCGTCAGCAATTTTGCGGCAATAAAGAAAATGTCGGCGATGACGGGAACGTCGGTCCCGGCGTGGATGGGTCGTTTGTTCGAAGGGCTCGACGATCATCCGCAGGCGCGGCAATTGATCGCAGCGACAATCACGGCCGAATTGTGCCGCCGTCTTTACGCTGGCGGAGTCAAACATTTCCACTTCTACACGCTCAACCGGTCCGAATTGAGTTATGCAATCTGTCATCTGCTCGGGCTTCGTCCAAAGAGCGCAGCGCTGGAGCAAGCCGCATGAGCATTCGCGAACGATTTTTGACCGCTGCGCGCGATCGCATCCTGATGACCGACGGCGCATTCGGGACCGAGATCCAGAACTGGAA
>JANLWD010000205.1:0-7390 GCA_031364345.1 Sphingomonas sp. | reverse complement strand
GGATCGGCCAAATGTCGTTGCGACCATGTCATCGAGCAGCAGAGCCGCAGAAAAGACCGAACCGCTTGCACAACTAGGCGTAGCGCCGGACGCCAATGATGCAGCGACGTCATCGGAAAAGCGCGCACGCTGAGGTTTCTGATCATTTTACTCGCGACATTGGCACTTGCGGGTGCCAGCGATTGGCCGCGCATTACGCTCATGACCGCGCTCCCGTTGATCTGGGGTGAAGGTGACGCCAGCGATATACTGCAAAATCGTTCGGCGCGGTCGGACACACTCGTCTGGCTCGATCGCAATTTCGACATCAATCCTGTCGACATTATTTCGATGGGGGCGCTGGGTCGCGATGTGTTGGTTCTGGCACAGCCGCGACGGCTGGTCCCGGGCGAACTGGTCGCACTCGACAAATGGCTTCGGCGAGGCGGGCAGGTGATGATTTTTGCCGATCCCGAATTGCTGGGGTCGAGCCGGTTGGCGGTTGGCGACAACCGTCGGGCGCCGCCGGTCACATTGCTCGATCCGCTGTTCAGGCATTGGGGCATCGCGCTTGGTGACAGCGACAATCGCGTGCGGACCATGCTGATCGAGTCATCGAACGTGGCAATGGCCGGTTCGGGCACCTGGCAATTCGGTTCGAATTGTTCCGCGATCACCCCCGAAGTCATCGATTGTCGCATCGGCAAGGGCCGCGCAATGCTGATCGGGGATGCCGACATGCTCGACGCGCGATTGTGGCGCGAACAGAAGGCCGACAACGTCGCGTGGATCGCATCACAGCTGACGAAATTAGCGAGTCGCCGTTAAAGCGTCATTTTCGCATTGTGACCGGCGCCGCTCAGCTCAAAACGCTGTTTCAGATCGAACATAGCAAGAACCTTGATCGAATATGCGATAACTTCCCCGTTTCACCCGTTAAAAACCGTTGTAGACCGTAAATTCCCCTGATACGCCGTTACCACGACAAGAGGTGGGGTCACCTGACGCGGAATATCAGAACAACATCGGGTCATTTTTTCGATTCCGGTGCGCGGCGGTGCTTTGCCTGAAGGGAATTAGGGCAATCGATTGGCAGATCGGGCAGTTTTCAAAGGCTATGCTTTGCAGGCCATCGACAGCAAAAGCCGTGTCGCGCTGCCCGCACCGATGCGCCTGATCGTCGAGCGTTCGGGGGGCGAACCAAAGCTGATCCTGACCGACGACCGCAAACGCGGATGCCTGCGTGCGAGCGACAAGGGATGGTCGGATCGGTTATACGACCGGACGGCAGCCGACGCCGAGCGTGCCATCGATGCAGGACACACGATCGACCGCGACGAAATCGGATCAAGCGCGCTGGGGCCGCTCGACGACGTACCGTTCGACGCATCCGGACGATTTATTCTGCCGCCCTTCCTGAAGGGCAAAGGCAAAATGACGACACTCGCCTTTTTTTGGGGTGCGGGTGATTCGATCGAAATCTGGAGCCCCGATGTGCTTCTCGCCGATCCCACGGCTGATGAGGGAAAAAAGGAACGCTGTGCCTGGCTTATGGCCGAACGGGGCGTGGCATGATCGCGCCGCATGTCCCTGTACTGCTTGATGAAGTACTGTCGGCATTATCGATCGTCCCTGGCGAGCGGCACATCGATGGCACGTACGGCGCGGGCGGTTATTCGCGTGCCATGATCGACGCCGGCGCCGATGTGGTCGCGTTCGACCGTGATCCTGACGCAGTTGCCGGCGCTGCGACGCATGACCGGCTGATGATCATCGAAGATTGTTTTTCGCGGTTGGACCGGGCGTCGCCCGCGGACGGCGTCGTCCTCGACATCGGTGTTTCGTCGATGCAACTCGACCGCGCCGAACGCGGCTTTTCGTTTCAATCCGATGGTCCGCTCGACATGCGTATGGAACAAGCGGGGCCAAGTGCGGCCGATTTTGTCAACACGGCGGACGAAGCCGAGATTGCCAACGTGATTTATGCGCTGGGCGACGAGCCCAAATCACGGCGGATCGCGCGCGCGATCGTCGCGGCACGCCCGCTGGCGACGACCGGGCAGCTGGCGCATGTCGTCCGCCGCGCACTTGGGCACAAGCCACATGAGAAAAAAGACCCGGCGACACGGACGTTTCAGGCGATCCGGATGCACATCAACCGCGAGCTCGGCGAACTCGAAGATGGTCTCGATGCTGCAGAACGTGCGCTGAAGCCGGGCGGTCGGCTCGCCGTTGTCACGTTCCACAGTCTTGAAGACCGGCTCGTCAAAAATTTCATGCGGTCGCGATCGGGCAACGACCCCGCGGGATCGCGCCATTTGCCCATGCGTCCCGACAGCGCGGCACCGACATTCGCACGCGTCGCCAAGCCTGTTCGCGCGTCGGATGCCGAAATTGCCCGCAATCCGCGTGCGCGTTCGGCAACGCTGCGGTCTGCGGTGAGGACCGCTGCGCCGTCCCGATCCATCAACGAAAGTCCAGCCTTATGATTGCTCAGCGTTTTCGTGCCATCGGCTGGGTCGCGATCGTCGCGGCTGCGGTTTGCATTCTGTATCTCATTTCGTTGCAGGTTGCGGTCGAGCGCGGCAAGCTCGAAGCCGTCGAAGCACAGATCGGTGTCGCCGAGCGCGAATTGCGCCAGCTGCAAACCGAAATGGGCACGCGCGCGTCGCTACGCCAGCTCGAACGATGGAACGGCGATGTGCTTGCCTTGTCGGCACCAAAGGCATCGCAATTCGTCAACAGCGGCGCGCAACTCGTCGCGCTCAATCTCGATGACGCGCGCGGCACGCCGAACGCGCCGCCACCGGCGATGGCGTCGATTGCAGTGCCTGCGCCCGTCGACGTGACCGTGCCGTCAGTCCCCGATGAGCCGAACCCCGAAGCGAAGATCAAAGTATCGCAAATCGCGATGGCAACGACCGCACCACCGAAATCAGTGTACAAAGAGGCAGCTCGCGAGCGTCCATGACCACATTGATCGCACAACCACCGCGGATCCGCGCTCAGGGCCAGCGGCAGGCGTCGCTGGTCGTTGCGCAACAGCGCCTTATGCTTGTCATGTTATTGTTCATGGCGGCAGTCGCATTGATCAGCTTCCGGTTGTTGTGGCTGAGCGTTTCGACGGCAAATGCTGCATCGGGCACCACGACCAGCCTGATCCCCAAGCGTGGTGATATCGTCGATCGCAACGGACAGGTTCTGGCGCGAACGATCGAAGCCTGGTCGGTCGGCGTCCATGCCAATAAACTTTTGAACGATCCCGAAGAACTTGCCCCCGAACTTGCAGCGCTCATGCCCGAACGCAGCGAGGCGGAATATCTCGCGATCCTGCAATCGAAAGTGCGGTTCACATATTTGCGCCGACGCGCGCTTCCCGATCTTGTGGCGAAAATCAATGCGTTGGGCGAACCGGCAATGGCTTACGCGCGCGAGCCCGAACGGCTTTATCCGCAAACGACGCTTGCCGCGCACGTGCTGGGGTATACCGATTTCGACGGGCGCGGCGTGACCGGGATGGAGCGCGTCCTCGACGAACGGCTGACCAATCCGCTCACTCGCGGCAAGCCAGTGGCGCTTTCCATCGACTCGCGCGTTCAGGCAGCGATGGAAAGCGAATTGAGCGCAGGCATGGTCGACCAGCAGGCAAAGGGCGCGACCGGCCTGGTGCTCGATGTCCACACGGGCGAACTGATTGCGATGGCTTCGTTGCCGGTGTTCAATCCCAACAAGCCCGGCGAGACCACTGATGATTCGCGTCGGAACAATGTTACGCAAAGCGTTTATGAACTCGGCTCGACGTTCAAGGCGATCACATTTGCCAATGCGCTCGACCAGGGCGTGGTTACCTCGCTCGCCAAACGATATGACGCGACTGCGCCCGTTCAGATCGGTCGATTCAAGATCAAGGACGATCATCCCACGGGGCGCTGGTTGAACGTGCCCGAAGCACTGGTGCATTCGTCGAACATCGTGACGGCGCGGATTTCCGATCAGCTCGGCCGTGCCCGGATGGAAAGCATGTTTCGCAAACTGCATTTCGACACTGCGCCCGATATCGAATTGAAAGAACGTGGCCGCCCGATCTGGCCGTCGGACTGGGGCCGTGCCACGGTGATGACTTCGGGATATGGTCACGGCATCGCAGTGACGCCGCTGCACCTTGCCAATGCCTATGCCGCGCTGGTCAACGGCGGCATCTGGCGCCCGTCGACTTTGATCAAGATCGAACCCGGCAGAGCACCGAAGGGAACACGCGTTTTCAGCCGCGGGACTAGCGACAAGCTGCGTGCGTTGCTCCGCCTCGTCGTGCTCGACGGGACCGGGCGCAAAGCCGATGCCGACGGGCTGCGCGTCGGGGGCAAAACCGGGACTGCCGAAAAAGCCGGCATTGGCGGGTATGCCAAGCATTCCACGGTGTCGACATTTGCCGGGGCCTTTCCCATGGACGCGCCGAAATATGTCGTCATCGTCATGTTCGACGAACCGAAAGGCAGCGCCGAAAGTGCGGGCATGCGAACCGCAGGCTGGGTGTCAGCGCCAGTGTTCAGCAAAGTGGTCTCGCGCATCGGCCCGCTGCTCGGTGTGACGCCCGATGTGAATCGCGACATTGCTCTCGCCGACTACACGCCGTTGCTCTGGAAACCGAAGGGCGAGCGTTGATGCAACTGGGCGCGCTTCTCGGCACCGATGCGACCGCAGACGTTACGGGATTCGCGATCGATCACCGCAAAGTCGCGCCGGGAACGGTGTTCGGCGCGTTTCGCGGCGCGCGGTTCAATGGCGAGGATTTCATTGCGGCTGCGGTTCAGGCAGGCGCGATTGCGATCGTGTCCCGTTATGGCCCGACGGTCAACGGCGCCATCCACATCGAATCCGACGAGCCGCGCCGTAATTTTGCACTTCTGGCCGCCCGATATTTCGCACCATTTCCGCCGACAACGGTTGCCGTCACCGGGACAAACGGCAAGACATCGACGGTCGAGCTGACGCGCCAGCTTTGGCGGATGGCGGGCCATCATGCCGCGAGCATCGGAACTTTGGGCGTGACGACCGCCGACGAGCGCGTCGTGACCGGTCTTACGACACCCGACATCGTCACGTTTCTGTCGAATATGGCGGGGCTTCGGCGTGAAGGCGTCACGCACGCCGCATTCGAAGCGTCGAGCCACGGGCTCGACCAGTATCGCACCGAAGGACTGCCGGTCGCGGCGGCCGCCTTTACCAACCTCAGCCGTGATCACCTCGACTATCATGGCGACATGGCAGCATATTTTACCGCGAAACTCAGGCTTTTTTCCGAAGTTGTCGATCCGGACGGAACAGTTGTCGTCTGGCAAGACGACGAAGCATCGGATCGCGTGATCGACCTGGCCAGAGAGCGGGGGCTACGGCTGGTCGGTGTGGGCACGCGCGGCGGGACACTCCGTCTTCAGTCGCGCGTGCCCACACAACTCGGACAGCAACTGGTCGTCGCGCACGAGGGTGTCGAACATAAGATCAACCTTCCGCTGATCGGCGCTTATCAGGCTGCAAATGCCCTGGTTGCGGCGGGCCTTGTAATTGCGACTGGCGGTGATGCCACGGTGACGCTTGCCAATCTTGCGCGGGTCCAGGGCGTAAGGGGGCGGCTCGAGCGCGCGGTCATCAGCCAGTCGGGCGCGCCGGTCTATGTCGATTATGCGCATACACCCGACGCGCTTGCCGCGGCGATTTCAGCTTTGAAGCCACATGCGATCGGTCGACTGATTCTCGTCATGGGTGCGGGCGGCGACCGCGATCAGGGAAAACGTCCCGAAATGGGATTGATCGCCGAAGCGATGGCCGACCGCGTGATCGTGACCGATGACAATCCGCGCAGCGAGGACGCAGGCCTGATCCGCGCAGCGATTCTGTCAAAAGCACCCGAGGCCACTGAAATCGGCGACCGCCGCGCCGCAATCGCTGCTGCCATTGCCGAAGCGGGTGCCGATGACATCGTCCTCATCGCGGGCAAGGGCCATGAAACCGGGCAGGTCGTGGGCGACCGCACGCTTCCGTTCGACGATGTGCAGGTCGCTCGCGAGTGTGCGGCGTGAAGACGTTATGGTCATCCGCGGCGATCGCCACTGCCACCGGCGGGACAGCATCGGCCGACTTTGCGGTTACCGGTATAGCCTTTGACAGCCGCGAAATCGGTGCTGGCGATCTTTTCGTCGCAATGACAGGTGAAAATGACGACGGCCACCGCTTCGTTGATGGTGCTTTTGCGCGCGGCGCCGCCGGTGCAATCGTATCACGGCCGGTTGCCCATCCCCATATTCTGGTTGCCGACACGGCAGCCGCACTCAATGCCCTCGGTGTCGCAAGTAGGGCGCGTACAGCGGCAAGAGTCGCCGGGGTTACCGGGTCTGTCGGAAAGACCGGAACCAAGGAGGCTCTTGCCGCAGCACTCGCACGGACACCCGATGCCAAAGTTCATCGCTCAGTCAAAAGCTACAACAATCACACTGGTGTGCCGTTGAGCCTCGCGCGAATGCCCGCCGACAGCGATTATGGCGTGTTCGAAATGGGCATGAACCATGCGGGCGAAATTACCGCACTGACAGCGATGGTCCGGCCTCATGTCGCCGTTGTGACAGCAATCGCGCCAGCGCATATCGAATTTTTTCCAACCGGTCTCGACGGGATCGCCGATGCCAAGGGCGAAATCTTTTCGGGGCTTCAGCCCGGTGGCACCGCGATCATCCCGTTCGACTGTCCGCAACGCGACCGCCTGATTGCACATGCGCAGCCGTATGCCGCGCGCATATTGACTTTCGGAATGAGCGAAGGCGCGGATGTCCGCGCGCATCAGGCAGTGGCGACCAGCCGTGGCAGCCTTGTGACCGCCACGCTTCCGGACGCCGAGCTTTGCTTTACCGTCGGGCAGCACGGCGCGCATTGGGTTTCGAATGCGCTTGCGGTCATTGCAGCAATATCGGCGCTTGGCGGCGACCTTGGAGCTGCGGGCCTGGCGCTGGCCGAACTCGAAGCGATGACCGGGCGTGGCGCAAGGTACCGCCTCGCCAATGGCGCGATCGTCATTGATGAGAGTTATAATGCCAACGCGGCATCGATGACGGCGACACTCAATGTGCTCGCCGCCGAAAGTGCGAGCCGCCGGATCGCCGTGTTGGGCGAAATGCGCGAGCTGGGCGACAAGAGTGAGGAATTGCACGCAGCAATTGCGGCACCATTGTTTGCGTCGAAGGCCGATACCGTCATTCTCGTCGGCAAACAGATGGGCGCACTCGCCGATGCCATCCGCGGCAGGATCGAATTTCACCATGTCGGCGACGCGGCATCGGCACATGATATTCTGGCTCCGATGATTGCCGCGGGCGATGTGATTTTGATCAAGGGTTCGAACGGCGTCGGCCTGTCCGCACTC
>JANLWD010000210.1:0-3209 GCA_031364345.1 Sphingomonas sp. | reverse complement strand
CATATAGGCGGCGTCCTCGGCCGATCCGCGCTTCCAAGGCCGGTCGGTCTTCGCGGCATCACCGCTCGACGCAACCGCACCAAAGCCGCCCGCGATCACGCTGATGAAGCTGCGGTTCATGGCCTTGCACATGATGTAGGAAAGGATCGCGCCTGACGATCCGACGAGCGCGCCGGTGATGATCATCGCCGTGTTGTGAAGCGTGAAGCCCATCGCCGCTGCGGCCCAGCCCGAATAGCTGTTGAGCATCGACACGACGACCGGCATGTCCGCGCCGCCGATCGGAATGATCAGCAGGAAACCGATGACGAACGCGAGGACGGTGATCGTCCAGAACACCCACGGACTTTGATCCTGCGTGAAATAGGCGGTCAGCGCCACGATCGCGCCGAGCACGCCGAGATTGATGACATGTCGCGCCGGCAAAATGATCGGCTTGCCGCCCATGTTGCCGTTGAGTTTCAGGAACGCGATGACCGACCCGCTGAACGTGATCGCTCCGATGGCGACGCCGAGTCCCAGTTCGATCCGGCTGACCGGATTTATCGCGCCGAGACTATCGACGATGTCGAACGCCGCCGGATTGAGATAGGCCGCCACACCGACGAGCACTGCGGCCAAGCCGACGAGCGAGTGGAATGCCGCCACCAGTTGCGGCATGTCGGTCATCGCAATCTTGCGCGCGGTAACGACGCCGATCGCCGCACCGATCGCGATGGCAACCGCAATTTCGGGCAAGCTGGCAACATCATGGACAAGCAGCGTCGTGACGACGGCAATGCCCATGCCGATCATGCCGTAACGGTTGCCCGCCTGTGACGTCGATGGCGAACTCAGCCCGCGAAGGGCGAGGATGAAACATACGCCCGCGACAAGATAGGCAAGACCCACCCACGAGTTCTGAACGGAATGCTCCACGATTACCGTTCCTTCTTTTTATACATGGCAAGCATCCGCGCCGTGACTGCGAACCCGCCAAAGATATTGACGCTTGCCAATACAACCGCGAGCAACCCAAGAAATTTCGATGTCGCGCTTCCCGGCGCCGCCGCTGCAATCAGTGCGCCGACGATAATCACGCTAGAAATCGCGTTGGTCACTGCCATCAACGGCGTGTGCAGCGCGGGCGTAACCGACCACACGACATAATAGCCGACGAAACAGGCCATCACGAAGATGGAAAGGATGCTGATGAAGTCCATGCCTTGTTTGCCTTAGTAAAATCGAACGGTGGTGGTCGTGACCACGGCGAAAAATGGTAAGGTGATCGGACGATCAATCCGTACGACGCTGCCATCGTCCCTGGCCTCAAGCACGGTGAGTTGCGCACCGAGCGCCCCGACCTTTAGCGGAAAGGGCCCCTTTGATTTGAATTTGGAGAAATTGGTAAGCGTCTGGTTCTTGCCGCGTGCGCCATAAGCAACCATCAACATGCGGTTGCCGTAGATATTGAAATACTGCTCATATCTGAGGCCTACCCAAAGATCGCCTGTAAAGCTCTCAGGGGGGAACATTGCATAAGGCCGATCGATTGAAGCCAATCTCTTTTCCTTGGGCATCGGCATCTGAATCTGGGGGAGACCAACCCCAGGGAAGGCCTCAAACGATGCATCGAATCGTCCGTCCCCTTGCTGATCGAGGAAACACAAAGTCGAGATGCCTGTGTTGGGCCTTAGTGTCCCGTCCTTCGCACGAACGAGCGTCTCCCATGCGCAAAACACCTTTTCGCCCGTGCTCGATCTCACTGCGTAAAGCTGGCTCTTTGCAGAAACTGACAGGCTTCCTGCCAGACTAGGCGCCAAATCCATTTCCAGCCGCGCCATCGCCACCGGCAACAGTCGATTCTTGACGACGAATTCGCCGTCTTTGACCAGCTTTGGCCCCGTTGGTGGCGCGTTTGGCTCGATCATCCACAGCAGCTGCAACTGACCGCGCGTTTCGGCGCGGGCCGGAACCGCAAGTGCCACAACAATAGTTGCAAACGTCCATGCAAAGGTTGCCAGGCGCAGGGGCGAGATCACCCCAACAACCGCTCGTTAACCACCTGGCCGCCTTGCGTCAGGCGGATCGCGTCGCCGATTTCCTCATCGAGAATCGGACGTTTTTGCTCCTTGTCCCAGAACGCCTGGATGAAAATAAACAGGTTGCGTGCGAACAAAGCGCTGGCGTCGGTCGCCAGTCGCGACGGTACGTTCTTGTGGCCGACGATCTTGACACCGTGAACTTGCAAGACTTCGCCAGCGACTGCACCCTCGACATTTCCACCGCTTTCGACCGCCAAGTCGACGATCACACTGCCCGGCTTCATGCTTGCGATCTGTGCGGCGGAAACCAGTCGTGGGGCCGGCCGTCCGGGGATCAGGGCTGTCGTGATCACGATGTCCTGCTTGGCGATATGCGCTGACACCAAAGCCGCCTGCGCCGCTTTATATTCGTCGGACATTTCGGTGGCATAGCCGCCCGATCCTTCGCCTTCGATGCCCTTTACGTCCTCGACGAAGATCGCTTTTGCGCCGAGCGATTCGATCTGTTCCTTCGTTGCCGAGCGCACGTCGGTCGCGGACACCTGAGCGCCCAGCCGCCGCGCGGTCGCGATTGCCTGCAAACCGGCCACGCCAACGCCCATCACGAAGACGCGCGCTGCGCTGATCGTCCCAGCGGCCGTCATCATCATAGGAAAAGCGCGGCCATATTCGCCCGCGGCATCGAGCACCGCTTTATATCCGCTCAGATTCGACTGCGACGACAGGATGTCCATGCCCTGCGCGCGTGTGATCCGCGGCATCCACTCCATCGCCAGTGCTTCGACCCCGAGCTTGGCATAGTCATCGACGCGTGCCCGGTCGCCGAACGGATTCAATCCCGCGACGAGCCATGCGCCCGCTTTCACGCCCTTCAGCGATGCTACCGTCGGCCCTTGAACCCCCAGCAGGATGTCAGCGTCCCTGATCGTGGTGGCGCGCGTGCCGATTGTTGCACCCGCAGCAGCGAGATCCGCGTCGGCGACCGAGGCATGAACGCCCGCGCCACTTTCCACCGAAATCGTCGCGCCAAGCGCAATGAATTTCTTCACTGTCTCCGCGCTCACGGCGACGCGCCGCTCTCCGTCGGCGTTTTCTTTCAGGACCGCTATCTTCACCGGGTTATCAGGGCGATGACAAAAATAACGACTGCCGCGGTCGCAATCGATCCGAATTTCACCCACCAGA
>JANLWD010000192.1:0-3150 GCA_031364345.1 Sphingomonas sp. | reverse complement strand
CAACAACGCGATCGCCGGAATTATTGCCTCGGCCCCCGATTGCTGGGTGGCGAGCCAACTCGCGTAAGGAATCGCAAAAAGCAGCATCCACCAGCCCGACCGGCCGATATCGTGAAGGCGACGGATGCCAACGGTCGCGGCGGGCACCAAAAGAATGACTGTCGCGGCCATCGTCACCGGCCCCATACCGACGGCGATTTCTGACAATGACGCTGCCCCGTCGACGAAGCTCGCCAGCATCTGGACAATGAGTGCCGCCAGCCAGAACAGCCAGAATTCGGTTCGCCGCGAACGCCCGGTAACGTCGCCGATGCGCGCGAACGGCAGGATCAACCACTTCATTTGCAATACCTTGTCATGTCGCCGGTGTTCACTTTGTCAGCTTCGTGGTGACTGCCGCCGATAACTCAGGGCTTCGGCGATATGAATTCGCGTCACGCCCGCACACCCCGCCAGATCGGCAATCGTCCGGGCGACGCGCAGGATGCGCGTGTAACCGCGCGCTGACAAGCGTATGGCTTCGGCGGCTTGCGCCAGAAGCTTGCGACCGCCGTCGTCGGGTGTTGCGTGCGCATCGAGAAGTTTGCCGTCGACTTCAGCATTGGTTCGCGGACCATCGGGGCCATAACGGTGGCGCTGAATATTTCGCGCCGCAGCAACGCGCAAACGGACTTCGGCACTTCCTTCTGCGGGGGGCGGCATGACGAGGTCGGCGGCGCTGACAGCTGCAACATCGACGTGGAGGTCGATGCGATCGAGCATCGGTCCCGAAACCTTCGCCTGATAGTCCGCCGCACATTTTGGCGCGCGTGAACAGGCAAGTGCCGCATCACCCAGATGACCGCAACGGCACGGGTTCATCGCCGCGATCAGCTGTACCCGCGCCGGGAATGTCACATGCGCATTGGCCCGCGCCACGCTGACCGTGCCCGTCTCGAGCGGCTGCCGCAGTGAATCGAGCACAGCACGCTGAAACTCCGGCAGCTCGTCGAGGAACAGCACGCCCAGGTGCGCAAGACTTACTTCGCCGGGTTTGACCTTCAATCCGCCCCCCGTGAGCGCGGCCATCGATGCGCTGTGATGCGGGCTGCGAAACGGTCGCGTGCGGACCAGACGTCCGCTGTTCAGCGAACCGGCGACGCTTGCGACCATCGATACCTCAAGCGCTTCGGCAGCAGTCAGATCGGGAAGAATGCCGGGAAGACATGACGCAAGCAGCGATTTTCCGGCACCTGGCGGACCACACATCAACAGATTATGTCCCCCCGCTGCTGCGATTTCGAGCGCACGTTTGGCGGTTTCCTGCCCTTTGACCTGTTTCAGATCGGGACCGTCTTCGCGTTCCTCGGCGCGCCCAGGATCGGGCGAAGGTAGCAGAGCCTGGCCCTTGAAGTGATTGAGCAGGCTCAGCAGATCGGGCGCAGCGATAACTTCGACCTGCCCTGCCCAGGCAGCTTCCGATCCCTGAACCGCGGGACACACAAGCCCACTGCCGATTTCGGACGCGTGAAGCGCCGCCAGCAATACGCCGGGCGACGGTGCCACACGCCCGTCGAGCCCCAATTCGCCGACCACGACATAGCTGGCTAGCGTTTCGGCATCGACGATTCCCATCGCACCAAGCAGTGCGAGCGCAATCGGCAGGTCGTAATGCGACCCCTCCTTGGGCAAATCGGCGGGCGAAAGGTTGACAGTGATGCGCTTGGGCGGGAGCGAAAGGCCAAGCGAAGCGATTGCCCCGCGCACGCGCTCGCGACTCTCGGCAACCGCTTTGTCGCCGAGTCCCACAACATTGAAGTTCGGCACACCCGCGATCAGCGAGCATTGCACCTCGACCGCGCGCGCTTCGAGACCGAGATAAGCCACTGTCGGCACCGTCGCGACCATCGAAATCTTTCCCCGCACCCACCCCGTCGTGAATTGATCTACGCACACCGTGCCACCCTTGCCAAGCCGTGCCACGCGATCCACATGGCCATTCATGAAGTTGGGTAGCCGCTGGCGCATGGTTGAACGCAACCCGACCGTCCGTGTCGGGCTGTTCGGGCTGGGCATCTTTTTGATGATCGTCTCGCCAATCATCGGCGCATTGCCGGGGCCGGGGTTCATTATCGTTTTTCCGCTGGGCCTTGGGCTGACGCTCAAATATTCGCGTTGGGCCAAACGGCGCTATGTCAAATTCAAGCGGCGCTGGCCAAAACACGGAAACTGGGCCGATTGGGGATTGCGCCGCGCCAGTGCGAAGCGTCGTGCCGAAATGAAGCGTGATCGCAATTGACTTTGCACGGCGCCTTGCCTAGTCGCACGCCACAGCGGTCGTTCCTTGCGGGGCGGCTTTTTCTTTTCAAAGTTTTGAATCAGGGCATGAGCGATGAAGCGCACCTTTCAGCCAAGCAACCTCGTCCGCGCACGGCGTCATGGTTTTCGTCACCGGATGTCGACAGTGGGCGGCCGCGCTGTGATCCATGCACGCCGCGCGCGCGGTCGGAAGAAATTGTCGGCCTGACCACAATTTCGGCGCGCCGGGACTTTCTTGCCGCCAATTCTGCAAAACGCGCGCCGATGCCGGGCTTCGTACTTCTGGTCCGTGACCGCTCCGACGGGAATCCTCTCAAGCGCGTCGGCTTCACAGTCACCAAAAAGATCGGCAATGCCGTCGTCCGTAACCGGATGAGGCGTCGTTTTCGTGAACTCGCGCGCGACGTCATCGCTTCGCATGGTGCGCCGGGCAGTGACCATATCATCATCGGGCGGGCGGGCGGCATTGACCGTGATTTCGCGACCCTTCGCGCTGATTTGGCTAAAGCGGTTGCGAAACTTGGCCGATGATCGCGCGCCTCATGATCTGGGTCGCACGCGGCTGGCAGCTCGGCCCTTCGCGCGTTCTGCCGCCGTCATGTCGCTATCTGCCGACCTGTTCGGCCTATGCGATCGAAGCGATCCAGAAGCATGGCGCGATGCGCGGCGGCTGGCTGGCTTTGCGCCGTATCGTCCGATGCCATCCGTGGGGCGGGCATGGTTATGATCCGGTACCGTGATTTTGCGGGCCAAGGAATCGGGAAAGAATTAAACCGTGGATAATCAGCGTAACATGATCCTCGCCGTCGTGCTGTCGGCGCTCGTCCTGTTCGGCTGGAGTGCGGTATCGGA
>JANLWD010000166.1:0-6341 GCA_031364345.1 Sphingomonas sp. | reverse complement strand
AGGACATATTTGAGCAGGGGTTTGCCGCGCAGCAAACCGATAAAAAGCAGGCCCGACAAGAGGATGTATACTGCCGTTGCCTTGTACCGGATCAGTACCGGATCGTGCAGCCAAAGCGTCAGCCCGCCAAAGCCCAGCACGAGGACGGCTGACAACCAGAGCATCGGCGACACGCGATTGAGTTTCCACCGCGAGATACCAATCGCCGCAATGATCGCGATCATGAATGCGCCGGTCGCCGCAAAGATGCCGCCGAGCCGGAACGCCAGAAAGAAGACCAGCAGCGGCCCGTAATCGATCGCAACGCTCCAGCCGGGGTGCGCTTTGGCTTTGACGTCGCTCAACGTTCTACTCCTGCAATGGCGCGTGCCAGTTCGTCGGCATCAAACGGACGAAGGTCGTTCAAGGTTTCACCGACGCCAACCGCGTGTATCGGCAGGCCGAACTGCTTTGCCGCGGCAACGAGGACACCGCCGCGCGCGCTGCCGTCCAGCTTGGTCATGACAAGCCCGGTCACACCGGCGACTTCCTTGAACACCTCGATCTGGTTGAGCGCATTCTGACCCGTTGTCGCGTCGAGGACCAGCACAACGTCGTGCGGTGAGGCGGGATTGATCCGACCCAGAACGCGCCGAACCTTGTTAAGCTCATCCATAAGCTCACGCTTGTTCTGAAGGCGTCCGGCGGTGTCGACGATCAGGACATCGATGCCGGTTGCCGTTGCCTGCTTGACGGCGTCGTACACGATCCCCGCAGCGTCGCCGCCCTCAGGGCCGCTGACGATGGGCACGCCCAGACGATCCGCCCAGACTTTGAGCTGGCCGATCGCGGCAGCGCGGAAGGTGTCGCCAGCAGCAAGCATGACGCCGTAATCCTGCTCGAGAAAGCTGTGCGCCAGTTTGGCAATAGTCGTCGTCTTGCCCGATCCGTTGACACCAATGACGAGGATGACTTGTGGGCGGGGAAAAGCGTCTATTTCCAATGGTTTGGCGACAGGGCGCAGGACTTTGGCGATTTCATCGGCCATCACCAGCCGAACGCCTTGCGCATCGACACCGCGATCAAATTTGGTTTCCGCAAGGCGATCGCGGATGGTTTTTGCCATTGCCGGGCCAAGGTCGGACGCGACAAGTGCATCTTCGACATCGTCGAGCGTACGTGCATCGAGCACAGATCCACCGCTGGTCAGGCCGCCAAGATTTTCGCCGATCCGTTCGGACGTGCGACGCATCCCGCCGAACAGCCGCTGAGTCCATGAAACTTCAGTCATACTGCGGCTGCCAATCCGTCGGCGATCAGTGTTTCACCAGTGACGCCGGTAATGCGGACGGTTTCGATCGCGCCGGGTGCGCGCGGCGGCAACGCGACCTGAGCAAAATTTTCGGCATGACCACTTGTGCCGCTCCGCTCAACAAGCACGCGGGCATCGGTTCCGACGAGTGATTGCAACCAGGCCAGCTTGCGTGCGGTACTGGCAGTGCGGAGTTCGGCCGCGCGGGTGCGCGCAATCGGCGGGTGAGTTTGCGGCATGCGTGCGGCGGCAGTGCCATTGCGCGGCGAATATGGAAAGATATGGCCGAAGACGATGTCACAGTCGTCGATGATTGCACGGCTGTTGGCGAACATCGCATCGGTTTCGGTCGGAAAGCCCGCGATCAGGTCTGCACCAATCGCGATCGCGGGGCGCGCAGATTTCAGGCGAGTGACGAGGTCGATCACCTGTGCGCGATCATGTCTGCGCTTCATGCGTTTGAGAATCATGTCGTCGCCTGATTGCAGCGAAAAATGGACATGTGGCATGATCCGCGGCTCACGGGCGATAAGATCGAACAGAGGCGCGTCGATTTCAGCCGGATCGAGCGATGAAAGGCGCAATCGCGGCAGATCGGGCACGTCACCGAGAATGCGTGCGACGAGCGTCGCGAGACCGCCTGCATAGCTTGTGAGGTCAACACCCGTGAGAATGACTTCGTTCTGGCCATTGGCAACAACAGCGCGGATTGCGGCCACGACGGCATCGGCCACGATCGAACGCGATGGGCCGCGCGCGATGCGTGTGACGCAAAATGTGCAGTCATGATCACAGCCGTTTTGAACTTCGACAAACGCCCTTGCGTGATGCAGGCCCGAAACTGCGGGCAGTGGGTCGATGCGCGGTGGCAGGATCGTGGCCATCGCCGCCCATTTGCCGGGGTCGAGCCGAACGGCGCAGCCGGTTGCAAACACTTGGCGCCCGCCTCGCTGGGCACGCCGGACAGCCTGTTTTCCCTGCCGCTCGGCAGTGGCAGTGACGGCGCAGGTATTGACGATCACGGCGTCATCCCCGTTCCAGCCGGCACGAATGGCTTCGCCTTCGGCAATGTTCAGGCGGCACCCGAAGTTGATCACATCGACAGTCACAGCGCGAACAAGTCCCAGTCCACGCTGCCCGAAAAAACATGTGTTGCCGGGCCCGTCATATGGATCGCTTCGCCGGGTGCCCATGCGATCACGAGGTCTCCGCCGGGGAGGGTGACGGTAACAGGCGAGGTCACGCGTTTGCTGCGGATCGCAATAACGGCAGTCGCGCATGCACCGGTGCCACAGGCACGCGTCAGGCCAGCCCCGCGTTCCCAGACGCGAAGTGCAAGCGACGACGGCCCGGTGACGGCAGCGATATTGACGTTGATCCGTTCGGGGAACAGCGGATCATGTTCGATGCGCGGCCCCAAATGGGCAAGATCGATCGCTGAGACATCGTCGACGAAGAAAACAACATGCGGGTTGCCGACGTTGACAGCAGCAGGTGTGGTCAATGCATCCCACCCGACTGGCATTGCCGCGCTGTCCATCGCATAGGCAAGCGGGATGGCGTCCCAGTCAAAACGCGGTGTGCCCATATCGACAGTCGCGGCACCGTCGTGCGTCAGAACCGAAATCGGACCTGACGCCGTCTCGATCGTCATGGCTCGCCCGAGCAGAAGTGCAACGGCGCGCGTGGCATTGCCACAAATTTCGGCGGTGCTGCCATCGGCGTTCCACGTGCACATTCGCACATCGGCCTGGTCCGACGGTTCGAGAATGATGAGTTGATCGCAGCCGATACCGGTTTGCCGGTCAGCGATCGATTGGGCGCGGGTCGCAGTCATCGCAACCGCGTGGACGCGGGCATCGATCACAACGAAATCGTTGCCCAGCCCATGCATTTTTTCAAAGCGACCCATCATGCCGCTCGCGACTTAGGTTTGTCGTCGAGCGAAGTCCACGCCGAAGCGTGTTTCAGGCGATGCGGCGCATTGGCAGGTCGTGGTCGTCATCGATATCCTTCGATACGATGGCGCCTTGCGGTTCGGTAACCCGTGCATAAGCGAGCAAATTGCGCTCGGCCAGTAAAGTGCGCGCGGCAGGCATGGGCAGCGGACGACCATAGAGCCAGCCCTGACCCTTGTGACAGCCAAGCTGACGCAGGCGTTCTTCGATCTCGGCAGTCTCGATCCCCTCCGCAGTAACGGGAAGCCCGAGGCTTTCACCCAGCCGCGTGATCGCCGCCACAATCGCGGCACTTTCGGCGTTTTCGCAAATCGTGGTGACGAAACTCTTGTCAATCTTGATCCGGTCGAACGGCAGGGCGCGAAGGTGCGCAAGCGACGAATAGCCGGTGCCGAAATCGTCGAGCGCGATGCGGATGCCCTGATTTTTCAGGCTCCCGACGATCGATTGTGCGAGCGCGAGATTGTCGAACAGCGAGGTTTCGGTAATTTCGACTTCGAGCCGCGTTGGCGGGAAACCGGTTTCGGTAAGCAGCTTGACGAGCTTTTGCGCCAGCCACGGATCCTTGAGTTGCGTCGGTGAAATGTTGACCGACAGGCTGACCGAGGAATCCCAGTTGCGTGCTTCGATAAATGCCTGGCGCATGACCGAAAACGACAGGTCGGCGATCGCCCCGGTTTCCTCGGCGATGCTGATGAAACTGTCGGGCATGACAAGGCCGCGCGTCGGATGGTCCCACCGCGCCAGCATTTCAAACCCGTGCAGGCGATTTGTCGTCAGGTCGATCTGCTGTTCGAAATAGGGGACGAACTCGCCCTTTGGAATGCCGATGCGCAGACCCTGTTCGGTGTCGTTGCGCGCCTGAAGCTCACGCTCCATTGACACGTCGAACCAGGCGAACCGGTTGCGCCCCTGATGTTTGGCCGCATACATGGCGATGTCGGCACGGCGCATCAGCGCGTCCATTGTGTCGCAATCCGCGGCCGAATGCGCAATGCCGACCGATGCCGAAATGTGAACGAACGTGCCAGCGGCATCGAACGGCTGGCCAAGACGCGCGACGATCGATTGTGCGATGCGTTCGACGATTTCGGGATTGCCGGCGTCATAGGCAAAAGCGCAGGCGAATTCGTCGCCGCCGAGCCGCGCCGCCATCGACGACGGCGGGACAAGCGCACTGACTTCGGTCGCCACGCTTTTGAGCAGCGCATCGCCGACAGCGTGGCCATGCACGTCGTTGACGTTTTTGAAATGGTCGAGATCGAGCATCAGGACAGCAAGTGTCTTCTGGCGCTTGATCGTGCGGGCAAGCAGCGAAGATCCCTCTTCGGATAGCGCCCGTCGATTGAGAAAACCTGTCAGCGGGTCGCGCGATGCCAGCATCTGGGCCCTCTGTTCGGCTTCGGTCCGCTCCACGATCTCATTCGACAGATCCTTGTAGCGACGCCAGCCGAACATGATAAGTGCGATATTGAGCAGCAAGGCGACCGACAAGGTCTTGTCGACGCCGCCGCCGACACCGAGCAACGTGTCGATGACACTTGACATGACTTTGCCGCCAGTGCCCAAAAACATGATGATCGCCGCTACGACGATCCCGCCGGTCATCACGTCGTTCCGTGCGTTGGTAACGCGCGATCGACCTTTGGACAGTTCGCTTTCGTTATGCACTGATCGGGGCCCCATTCTTCCGCAACTGCCGCGATGACTAGCAACCAAGGGGTGAAGAAGAGCTTAAACGACTGGCGATTTGACGGAATTCCTGCTCGCCTATATGGAGCCAACAGAACACGCGGCACCCGCCGATGTGCGCCAGCCGACGAGGTTTCGTCCGCTGGCTCTTTTTGTGTCGGAGAACAATCACTTATGTTTGATACGCTGAGCGATCGATTGGGCGGTGTATTCGACCGCCTGCGCGGGCGCGGTGCATTGAACGAGTCCGATGTTCGCGGCGCAATGCGCGAGGTGCGTATTGCTCTGCTCGAGGCCGACGTCGCATTGCCGGTCGTGCGATCGTTCGTCGACAGCGTTACTGAAAAAGCCGTTGGTCAAAATGTCCTGCGATCGATCACGCCGGGGCAGCAGGTCGTAAAAATCGTCAACGATGCGCTGACCGACATGTTGGGGTCCGATGCGGCCGAACTCGAACTGGGCGTAACGCCGCCGGCAATCATCATGATGGTCGGGCTTCAGGGTTCGGGCAAGACGACGACGACTGCCAAGATTGCCAAGCGTCTGAGCGAGAAATCGGCAAAGAAAATCTTGATGGCGTCGCTCGACGTCAATCGTCCGGCGGCGCAGGAGCAGTTGGCAGTGCTCGGCGCGCAGATCGGCGTGGCGACGTTGCCGATCGTTGCCGGACAGCAGCCGGTCGAGATTGCGCGTCGGGCAATGAACGCGGCGAAGCTGCAGGGCTATGATGTTCTGATGCTCGATACCGCGGGACGGCTGCACGTCGATCAGGCGCTGATGGATGAAATGCGCGCTGTGTCGCAAGTCGCAGTGCCTGCCGAGACATTGCTCGTCGTCGATGCGCTGACCGGGCAGGACGCCGTCAACGTCGCCAAGAGCTTTACCGATCAGGTATCGCTGACGGGCGTGATCTTGACGCGAATGGACGGCGATGCGCGCGGCGGCGCCGCACTGTCGATGCGCGCGGTCACGGGCAAGCCGATCAAATTTGTCGGGACGGGCGAAAAGCTCGACGGGCTTGAGGCATTTCACCCGAGCCGGGTTGCTGGCCGCATATTAGGCATGGGCGACGTCGTTTCGCTGGTCGAACGCGCGGCGGAAAACATTCAAGTCGAAGACGCCGAAGCGATGGCAGCGAAAATGGCAAAGGGTCAGTTCGATATGAACGACCTGCGCCAGCAGCTGAAGCAGATGCAGAATATGGGCGGCCTCGGTGCGCTTGCGGGGATGATCCCCGGCATGAAAAAGGCACAGGCAGCGATGGCATCGGGTGCCGTCGACGACCGTTTGCTCGTTCGCATGGACGCGATGATCGGATCGATGACGCCCAAGGAACGCGCGAAGCCCGAACTGCTTCAGGCGAAGCGCAAAATCCGCATCGCCAAGGGGTCTGGCACAAC
>JANLWD010000157.1:0-5730 GCA_031364345.1 Sphingomonas sp. | reverse complement strand
AAACGCGCGGGCAAGTGGACGGGCAGATAGCCCAGCGCTACACCGGTTCGCATGCTTGATATCCAGACAACTGCCGCCGCGGCGCATGCACCCGAACCTCAGGTCATCTACCGCGAAGATTATATGCCGCCCGACTGGCTGGTGCCCGATATCGCACTTGATTTTGACCTAAGTAATTCAATAACAACGGTTATTTCGAAACTGACGGTCACGCGCAATGGCGATCATATGCGCCCGCTCGTCCTCGATGGCGATGGCCTTACCGTGCGCGATATGCGTGTAAATCGGCAAGTTAGCAGCGACTGGCACATGGATGGCGACTGCCTCGTCATTGCGTTGACCGGCGATACCGCGACGATCGAAACCACCGTCGAACTCGCGCCCGACGCTAACACCAAATTGATGGGCCTTTATGCCTCGGGCGGGCTGCTCTGCACGCAATGCGAAGCCGAAGGGTTCCGGCGCATCACCTTCTTCCCCGACCGGCCCGATGTGCTCAGCCGCTACAGCGTGCGGATGACTGCGGACAAAGCGGCATTCCCGGTCCTTCTCGCCAATGGCGACAACATCGCGAACGGCGACTTGCCCGATGGCCGCCACTGGGCCGAATGGCGCGATCCGCATTTCAAGCCGAGCTATCTCTTTGCGCTCGTCGCTGGCGACCTGAAAGCCAATCACGACAGCTTCACGACGATGAGCGGCCGCAAAGTCGACCTCGGCATCTGGGTGCGCGCGGCCGACTTGCCCAAGACCGCTCATGCCATGCACGCGCTCAAAACCGCGATGAAATGGGACGAAGAAGTCTACGGTCGCGAATATGACCTTGATGTCTTCAACATCGTGGCGGTCGACGATTTCAACTTTGGCGCGATGGAGAACAAGGGCCTCAACATCTTCAATTCGCGCTATATTTTGGCCGATCCCGATACCGCGACCGATATGGATTATGACGGCGTCACTGGTGTCGTCGCGCATGAGTATTTCCACAACTGGTCGGGCAACCGCGTTACATGCCGCGACTGGTTCCAGCTGTCGCTGAAGGAAGGCTTTACCGTCTTTCGCGACCAGCAATTCAGCGCCGACCAGGGCTCGGCTGCGGTCAAGCGGATCGAAGACGTGCGGCTCCTCCGCGCAGCGCAATTCCCCGAAGACGCCGGCCCGCTCGCGCATCCGATACGCCCTGACAGCTACATGGAAATCGGCAACTTCTACACCGCGACCATCTATAACAAGGGCGCCGAAATCATCCGCATGATGCACACCATGCTCGGCGCTGCAGCGTTCCGCGCCGGGACCGATCTGTATTTCGCGCGTCACGATGGACAGGCCGTCACCTGCGAGGATTTCGTGCGTGCGATGGAAGATGCCAGCGGCGTCGACCTGACCCGCTTTCGCTTGTGGTATGCACAAGCCGGAACACCGAAAGTGCGCGCGGCACTCCGCCACGAAGCGGACACTGCGGTGCTGTCACTGACGCAAATCGTGCCGGCGACACCCGGACAAGCGACGAAACTTCCCATGCCGTTGCCGCTTCGCATGGCACTGTTCGATCAGGAAAGCGGCGAAAAACGGGCCGAACAAGTCGTCATTTTCGACAGTGCCGCACAGGAAATCCGCTTCGAAGAGTTCGCCGCGCCGGCCGTCCTGTCGATCAACCGTGACTTTTCGGCACCCGTCATCATCGAGACCGACCGGACGGCAGCAAATCTCGCTTTCCTGTCGGGGCATGACGACGATCCGTTCGCACGTTACGAAGCGATGCAGCAACTGATGCTCGATACGCTTGTTGCTGCCGTTGCCACCGGGCAAGCCGATCATGCTGCCGTTATCGAAGCCGTTGGCGCGACGCTTGCTGATCCTGCGCTCGACCCGGCGTTCGTTGCCGAAGCAGTGATGCTCCCCAGTGAAGCGTTCATCGGCGATCAGATGCTGGTGGTCGATCCCGATGCGATTGCACAGGCCCGCGATGCGCTGCGTTACGACCTCGCCATCGTTCACGCAGCGACATGGCGCGCGCTTTATGACCAGCACGGCGCAAGCGCCTTCGAATATTCACCCGCGGCAAAAGGCGCGCGGCGCATCCGCAATCTGTCATTGGGCTATATCAGTGCGACCAAGGCCGCCGATGCGCCCGCGCTCGCCTTTGCCCAGCTCGAGGCTGCGGACAACATGACCGACCGGCTCGCCGCACTCGGCACGCTGGCCAATGGCGAGGCAGCGGAGCGCGATACGGCGCTCGCGCTGTTCCATGACCGGTACCGCGACAATGCGCTGGTGCTCGACAAATGGTTTTCGGTGCAGGCATTGTCGGCGCGGCCCGATACGCTTGATGCCGTCACGGCATTGCTTGCGCACTCCGACTTCACGCTCACCAATCCCAATCGGTTCCGCGCGCTGGTCGGGGCGTTCTCGGTCAATCAGCGCTGGTTCAATCGGGCCGATGGTGCGGGCTACGCGCTGCTCGCCGACCAAATCATCGCGCTCGATCCGATCAATCCGCAGACAGCGGCAAAGATGGTGCCGCCGCTCGGCCGATGGCGTCGGTTCGACGAAGCGCGGCAGGCGATGATTCGCGTACAACTGGCGCGGATCGCAGGGACTGCCGGCTTGTCAAAGGATGTGTACGAACAGGCGTCGAAGAGTCTGGGCTGATCGTGCTTATTTGATCCAGGCCGCAACGTCGGTGGCAACCTTGTTCGCGGCTTCATTGAGCGCCGGTCCGACACTTTCGGCATCGATCACGGCAATGCGCACGCGCGCTTCGAAACGGCGGCTTTCGAGTGCTTTGTCGCGGAGGATGACGGCGTCGTACGTCACCACAGCTTCGCTCATGTCCTCGTCGATGCCGAACATCTGTAAACTGCCTTGTACGCGCAGGCCCGGATCGGTCGTGTACTGGCGTAGATCGAGCACGATCCTGCCGGTTTGCGCAGCCACGGTTTCACTCAGCAATCGCTGAAACAAGCGCGCCGGGCTGTCGACCCAGGCGGCATCTTTGACATAAGCGATTGCCGTCCCGGCGCGATAGACGGGCACGCGCGGCGCCGCGATCGCAGCCGGCGCGCTGGGCAACAGGATCGTTATGGTTTGCCCTATCGCGGCGGTTCGAGTGACGCCGGCGGCAATTTTTTGCGTCGAATTCAGGGTCAGCAGTTGCTTGGCCGGCTTGCCACCAAAGCTCACGCAGCCTGCGAGCAGAAGCAACGGGAGCGCCAGGTAAGACGTTTTCATTTCTGGCCTCCACGCGGCTGATAATCGGGCAATTTGGGCGATCCCAAGATGCTGGTCGCGCCGCCCTGGTCGATTTTGGCAGCAACCGCAGACAGGCTTTCCGACATCACGCGCAGATCGCGCACAAGCTGGCCGACTTCGGGCATCGTCGTCTGTGAAAACGCCTGAACGCCGGGGCGCGCATCCTTCAGTGTCGCGTCGAGCGTTTCCATGCTGCGTTTTGCCGAAGCAACGGTTTCGCGCAGATCGCCGACGAGCGGACCCGCCTGTCCATTTACACTGTCGGCGAGATTGCCGATCTTTTCAGCAGCGGTCCCCGCCTGCGCAATCGCGATCCGCGTATCGGCAAGGGTTTTCGCGATATCGGGCCCCTTGTCAGCCAGCGCATCGGTCAGGCGATTGGTGTTGGCGAGGATTCCTGAAATCGAAGCCTGATTCTTGTCCGAGATCAATTCGGTCAGACGCTCGGTCAGCGTCGACAATCGTTCGAGCAATTGCGGTGCCGAATTGAGCAGCGCGCCAAGACCTCCGCGCTTTGTCGGGATCACGGGACGGCCACTCGGGCCCAAATCCTCGATTGGCGGCATGCCCTTTACCGCGCCGTCGAGGACGACCGTCGACGGTCCGGTAAAGCTGCCGAGGATCGTAGCTGTCGTTCCCTGCAGCACCGGCGTGTCCTTTTTCAGCGAAACACGAACGCGCTTGAATTCAGGGTTTTCGCGCCACAATTCGATCTCGACGATCTGGCCAGAGGGAACACCCGAAAAACTGACGCTCGATCCTTTCGCCAGCCCTTCGACCGATTGCTTGAAGAAAATATCATATTCCTTGGCCTGGCCGCCCGACATGCCCGAAAGCCAGACGAGGAATGCAGCGAGCGCGGCAAGCAGCGCGAGAACGACACCGCCGACAAGGATATGGTTCGACCGGGTTTCCATCAGGCAGTCTCTTTTTCATGCGTATGCACCGCCGCAGTGGCGGCACGCCCGCGCGGACCGTTGAAATATTCCTGGATCCACGGATGTTCGGTTTTCAGCAATTCGTCGATTGTCCCCACGGCAATCACTTTCCTGTCGGCAAGAACGGCCACCCGATCACAAATTGCATAAAGCGTATCGAGGTCATGCGTGATCAAAAAGACGGTCAGCCCCAAAGTTTTTTTGAGGCCAAGCGTCAGTTCGTCGAATGCCGCCGCACCGATCGGGTCGAGCCCGGCAGTCGGTTCATCGAGGAACAGCAATTCGGGATCGAGCGCGAGGGCGCGAGCGAGCCCGGCACGCTTTTTCATGCCACCCGACAGTTCGGACGGAAATTTGGGGCCAGCGCTGGGATCAAGCCCTGACATCACGACTTTATAGGCCGCAATACCGTCGAGCAAATTCTGATCAAGCTTGGGATAAAATTGCCGCAACGGCACCTGAACGTTTTCCGCGACCGTCAGTGTCGAAAACAGCGCACCACCCTGAAACAAAATGCCCCACCGCTTGCGAATGCCGAGCGCGTCGTCTTCTTCCCGGTCGATCATCGATTCGCCGAAAACATGGATTTCACCGGCATCGGGCAATTGCAGGCCGATAATCGACCGCATCAGCACCGACTTGCCCGTTCCCGACCCGCCGACGACACCCAATATCTCACCGCGCCGCACATCAAGATCGAGGCCGTCGTGAATCACAGCTTCGTCGAATTTGTTGACGAGCCCGCGCACCGAAATCGCAATTTCCGTCGCTTGGGTCACGACCAGCCGATAGCCGTGAAGAAAACCGCAAAGAACGCGTCGAGCACGATGACGAGAAAAATAGCCTGCACGACTGCAGAAGTCGTCCGCAGGCCAACTTGTTCCGCATTCGATTCGACCTGCATGCCCTGAAAACATCCCGACAACCCGATAATCGCCCCGAAAACGGGTGCCTTGACCAGTCCCACATACATGTCGGTCATCGGCACGACTTCGCGGATTCGCTGAATGAATGTGACTGGCGGAATGCCGAGGCTGACCCAGCAGAACAGGCCACCGCCGATGATCGAAATGATCGTCGCGTAAAAGCCGAGCAGCGGCATCATCAGCACGCTCGACATCATTCGCGGGATCACCAGTGCTTCGACGGGCGAGACACCGATCGTGCGCATCGCATCGATTTCCTCGGTCAGCTTCATCGTGCCGAGCTGCGCCGCAAATGCCGAACCCGAACGACCCGCAACCATGATTGCAGTCATGAGCACGCCCAGCTCGCGCGTCGTGATGCGGCCGATCAGGTTGATTGTGTAGATTTCGGCACCGAACTGGCGGAGCTGAACCGCGCCTTGTTGTGCAATGACGATCCCGATCAGGAAGCTCATCAGGCCGACGATGCCGAGTGCCGAGACGCCGACGACTTCGAATTGCTGGATCACGGCATTCGGGCGGAAACGCGACGGATGCCGGATGATGTTGGCCAATCCGATGACGACGGCACCGAAAAAGCCGAGCAGCCCGCGCAGATTATGACCAGCGATCGC
>JANLWD010000102.1:0-6542 GCA_031364345.1 Sphingomonas sp. | reverse complement strand
GTCGACGCTGATGTGAATCTTGCGACCAAAGATCCCGAATTTAACGCATGGCAATGGGCCGACCCTTGGCATCTTCCCGACCTCATCGTGCCGTTCAAACGGCAGCTCTATCGGGACGTGCTCGCCGAATTCAGTGCCTGGCTGCCTTCACGTCCTGCCTGAACCGGTGCAGCAGTGGTTCTGTGTAGCCGCTCGGTTGCGCGGTTCCGTCGAACACAAGTGCCCGCGCTGCCTTGAAAGCGATGCTGTCCACCGTGAGTTTGCGGTACAACGGATCGGTTGAATTCTGTGCATCGACCTTGGCTGCCATCCGCATCATTGCGGCGTTGACTTGTTCGGGCGTACAAACGCCGTGCAGCAACCAGTTCGCAATATGCTGCGACGATATGCGCAGCGTCGCGCGGTCCTCCATCAGGCCGATATCGTCGATGTCGGGCACTTTCGAACAACCGATCCCCTGATCGATCCAGCGCACGACATATCCCAAGATCCCCTGTGCATTGTTATCGAGCTCGCGATCGATTTCGCGGCCGGACCAGTTATGGCCCTTGGCCAACGGTACGGTCAGCAATTCGGACAACGGCGGCACGGCAGTGACTTTCGTTTGGCGCGCAAACACGTCGACCTGATGATAATGCATGGCATGCAAAGTCGCTGCTGTCGGCGATGGTACCCACGCCGTATTCGCGCCGGCCATCGGATGCCCGATCTTCTGGGCCATCATGTCCGCCATCCGGTCGGGTGCCGCCCACATGCCCTTGCCGATCTGTGCCTTGCCGCTCAGCCCGCACGCGAGACCGATGGCGACATTACGTGCTTCATATGCCCTGATCCACGCAGATGATTTCATATCGGCTTTTGCGACCATCGCGCCCGCTTGCATTGATGTGTGGATTTCGTCGCCGGTCCGATCGAGGAAGCCCGTGTTTATAAATGCGATCCGATGCCGAACGGCATGGATTGTTGCCGCGAGGTTGGCCGAAGTCCGCCGCTCCTCGTCCATCACGCCGACTTTGATCGTGTGGCGCGAAAGGCCGAGCATGTCCTCGATCGCGTCGAACAGGTCATTCGTGAACGCTGCCTCCTCGGGGCCGTGCATCTTGGGCTTGACGATATAAATACTGCCCGCTCGGCTGTTTTTGCCGTGATCGTGCATTGCAATGAAAGCCGTCACGACGGCATCGAGAATTCCTTCCGGCACTTCGCTGCCGTCGGCCAGCAATAGCGCAGGATTGGTCATCAGATGACCGACATTGCGAACGAACAACAAACTACGTCCGGAAAGCGTGAAGCGCTTGCCGTCGGGCGCAGTCCATTCACGATCCGGCTCGAGTGAGCGGGTCATGGTCCGCCCGCCTTTGTCGAAGGTTGCCGTCAGATCACCTTTCATCAGGCCGAGCCAGGTCCGGTATCCGCTTACTTTGTCGTCGGCATCGACGGCCGCGACCGAGTCTTCAAGATCGACAATCGTCGACAGCGCGGATTCGAGAATCACGTCGGAAACGCCATCGGCATCGTCCCGGCCGATTGCGCTTTCGCGATCAAACACGATCTCGATATGCAGGCCATTGTGCCGAAACAATTTCGCGTCGTTACGCGAACCCACGAGATGTTCACCGTCACGCCATCCCGCTATTGTTTCGTCGAGAAACGCCTTCGCCCGAGTGATTACTGCCGCACCGCGCGCCACATCATGCCCGCCCGGTCTCGCTGGCGGTGCATCGAGCGCGTCGGTGCCATATAACGCATCATAAAGGCTTCCCCATCGTGCATTTGCCGCATTCAGGGCAAAGCGGGTGTTGAGCGCCGGCACGACCAGTTGCGGACCCGCCATTGTCGCGACTTCGGCATCGACATTGGCGGTATCCACCTCGAACGGCGCCGGCTCGAGCGCGAGGTAGCCGATCGTCTGGAGGAACGCTTCATACGCAACTTGATCGAATGCGTTCGATTTATGCCACGCGTCGATCTGCGCCTGGAGTTCTGCACGTTTGGCAAGCAAGGTGCGGTTCACTGGCACAAATCGTGTCAGGATTGTTGCCAGCCCCGTCCAGAAATGCGCGGCATCGACGCCAGTGCCCGGCAACACATCGCTTTCGATGAAACCGGCAAGAGCATTGGCCACGCTCAGCCCCGAACGATCGACATAAACGGACATAGAAGCTCCTTGATTGGCCAGTTGACCCCGGGGAGGAGGAGTGCCGCGCCTATGCCGCCTTAACCGCCCTTCGACAAGCACTTCACAGGCAGCTAGAGCACGGCAAATGAATAGCACAGAACGCACATTGACCGACCGCGCCGCGGCGATGCCGATGCTCGCCAATGTCGGACGCTGGGCCGCGATCAACAGTGGCACAGGCAATATCGCCGGGCTTGCCCAAGTCGCCAATCTCCTCGCCGACGCATTTGCCGCATTGCCTGGCACGATTCGGCTCGTCGACCCGGCACCCGAGGAAGTGGTTTCGCCCGACGGCACTAAAAAGCTGGTTGAGCGCGGCAAGCATCTTCACTTATCGGTACGTCCGATGGCAAACCGCCGCGTCTTGTTGACGGGTCATATGGATACGGTTTTTCCTGCTGATCATCCGTTTCAACGCCTCACTGAAATTCAGCCGGGTGTCATCAACGGCCCCGGAACCGCCGATATGAAAGGCGGCATCGCAGTAATGCTGGCAGCGCTTGCTGCCCTTGAAACCAGTCCCGACGCGACTGCGCTCGGATACGACGTCCTGATCAACAGCGACGAAGAGACCGGTTCTGCATCGTCAGCAGGATTGATTGCCGAGCTTGCCCGCGGCAAGCTTGCGGCGCTCACTTATGAACCAGCGGCGCTGCCCGACGGAACGCTTGCCGGTGCGCGGCCGGGCAGCGGTAATTTCAACTTTATGGTCACGGGCAAGTCTGCACATGCCGGTCGAAATCCCGAAGATGGGCGTAATGCGATTCTGGCCGCTGCTGCGCTTGCGCTCGAACTGGCGGCGCTCAAAACGCGGGGGCTGAATGTTAATCCGGCAAAAATCGATGGCGGCGGTCCGAACAATGTCGTGCCCGACCAGGCCATATTACGCGTCAATTTCCGGCCGCTCACGCCCGATGATGAGACCGCTGCAAAAATTTCGATCACCCGGATTGCTGCACGCATTGCTGCGCAGCATGACGTCGCAATACATGTTCATGGTGGTTTCGGACGACCACCGAAACCGCTCGACGATCGCTCGGAAAAGCTGTTCGGCCTCGTGCATCAATGCGGGGCTGAGCTCGGCCAGACGATCGGATGGAAAGCATCGGGTGGTGTCTGCGATGGCAACAACATCGCTGCGTGTGGCGTGCCCGTCGTCGACACGATGGGCGTTCGCGGGGGAGCTATTCACAGTGCGGATGAGTATCTTATCGTTGCGTCGCTGGCGGAAAGAGCGATGCTTTCTGCGTTAACACTGCACAGGATCGCTGGCGGAGCTTATGGCGCATGACCTTCCGCCTTCGCGCCGCCCGCAGCAGCGATCTCGCTTCGCTCTATGAAATGGCGAAGCTCACAGGTGGCGGCTTCACCAATCTCCCGCCCGACAAGCCCAATCTGAAGGCGAAGCTGGCGCGTGCCGAAGCGTCGTTTGCGCGCACCGAAGACACACTCGACGACGATCTTATCGTCATGATGCTCGAAAATGTCGCTGATCCGCACATCCGCGGCACCTGTCAGATTTACAGCAAAATCGGCCAGAGCGCGCCATTTTACAGCTATCGCATCGGCACGCTGACACAGACGTCGTCCGAACTCAATCGCACCTTCCGCGCCGAAATGCTTTCGCTCTCGACCGATTTCGAGGGTGCGAGCGAAGTCGGCGGTCTTTTTCTCCATCCCAACGAACGTGCTGGCGGCCTCGGCATGCTGCTCGCACGAAGCCGTTATCTCTATATCCGGGCGCACCGTCCACGTTTCGCCGAGCGCATTTTCGCTGAACTGCGCGGCGTGTTCGATGAGGGCGGCGGATCGCCCTTCTGGGATGGCCTGGCGGGTAAGTTTTTCGGAATGACCTTCCCCGAAGCCGACGCCTTTAACGCCGTGAACGGATTTCAGTTCATCGCCGATCTGATGCCGAAACATCCGATATACACCGCGCTGCTGCCCGAAAGCGCGCGCGCCGTTATGGGATTGCCGCACCCGAGCGGACGCGCGGCGATGCGGATGCTTGAGAATGAAGGCTTCGTCCATGGCCATTATATCGATATCTTCGATGGTGGCCCGACGATGCACACGCGCACCGATCACGTGAAAACAGTGGCCGATTCGCGTGACATCAAGATTGAAAAAATTGCGTCCAACACCGCGCCGCGCACGATCGCTTCCTGTGGCCGGCTTGCGGAATTCCGCGCGGCCTGGGCACAGGTAACTGATGACGGCGTGATCGACCCTGATGGCGCAAGGGCCCTGTCGGTCGAACCGGGACAGCATATTCAGGTCGCACCTCAATGAGCAGCGCGGGTGACGTGATTGAAATCAACTTCGACGGCATTGTCGGCCCAAGCCATAATTATGCGGGGCTCAGTCTCGGCAATCTTGCTTCGGCAAAAAACGCTGGCGGCGCATCGCATCCACGTGCCGCAGCGCAGCAAGGCCTTGAAAAGATGCGTGCCAACGTGCGCCTCGGACTTGCGCAGGGCATATTCGTTCCGCCCCTTCGGCCCAATCGTGCATGGCTCGATGCCTTGGCGACGTCGCCAGACGCGGCCGACCCAGGCTTGCTTGCATGCGCAATGTCGGCTTCTTCGATGTGGGCTGCAAACGCCGCAACAGTCACGCCAGCATCCGATGCGACTGACGGAAAGTGCCATCTGACTGTCGCGAATTTGGTCACGATGCCGCATCGGAGCCACGAGTGGCGCGCCACATGGCATCAGTTGAGGATTGCATTCGCGAACGACGCTTTTCGCGTGCACAGGCCGGTCGACCCGCCTTTTGGCGATGAGGGTGCGGCGAACCACATGCGTCTGTGCCCCGATCACGCCAGCGCGGGTGTGGAGATTTTCGTGTATGGCAAGGCTCGCGGGCGGTTCCCGGCGCGCCAGCATATCGAAGCCTCACGGGCTGTTGCCCGTCGCCACACCGTTCGGGACGCAATTTTCGTGCAGCAATCAGATGCAGCAATTGCGTCGGGTGCATTCCACAATGATGTGGTCGCCGTTGCCAACGAAAATATGTTACTCGCACACGAACATGCGTTCGAGAACAAAGACGTGTTTTTCGCCGCCTTGCGAGAGCGTTTGCCGGTTGTCGACATCATCGAAGTGCCGGCAAGCGCAGTCTCCCTCGAAGATGCCATCAGCAGCTATTTGTTCAATGCCCAGCTTGTCACGCTTCCCGCGGGCGGCATGGCGCTGATTGTGCCGATCGAAGCGCATGACCATCCGCACGTCCGCGCCTGGCTCGATCGCGAATGTACGGGGAACGGTCCGATCCGGCGAATCGTGCCGGTCGATGTGCGCGATTCAATGGCCAATGGTGGCGGGCCAGCGTGCTTGCGCTTGCGTGTCGTTGCTGATCCGCGAACAATCGACCCGCGTTTCATGGTCGATGTAGCGACGCTCGATCGGATCGCTGATCTTGTCGATCGGACCTGGCCCGAAACGATTGCACCGGGCGAATTGACCAATCCCAGATTGTGGAAACAAATCGCCGACGCGCGAGGCGCATTGCTTGACGCGCTGAACTTACGCGAACTGTCGGATTAACTGACAATTTACCTTGTTCGTTAATCGCACAATGGCAGTTTTCCGGGGTTGGCCCGAACCATGCGTTAACATTTGTATGTTGAAAAAAATCGGTCGTTTGTTTGTCATCAAGACAAAATGGGAAGTCTATCTGATCACTTACGCGCTTGCGACGGGCGCAATGGAACGTGGCAAGGCCTACCTCGCTGTATATCCCGGTGTCGGTGGGTGGCTGTTGTTCGCCGCATGCAGTGGTGCCGTATTCATGGCCGGAGCCAAAATGCTTGACGCGATTGAGATGGCCGCGATGCTCAAAGCATCGGATATCAAAATCTAAGACAACGTACGGGCCTTTCACGTCGAAAGGCCCGCGTTGCGACCCGAAGCAGCCTAGCTGGCTGCGGTCAGGTAATCGGTCAATTCTGCCAAGCTCACATCTTTGGTCTTATCCTTGTCGGCTGTCGCAAATGCTTTTTTCAACCAGGATGTCTGATCGGCTGTCTTCATCGCGGCGTCGCCCGACTTTTCTTTCAGGGCGACAAGCCACGTGTCGAATTCCACCTTGCTCAATGCACCGCTTGCATCCTTGTCATAAGCTGGAAATTCCGATGCAATAATTGTCTTCGGATCGGCCGGAGCGGCCGCCGCTTGAGCAGCACTATCTTGCGCGGGTGCGGGTGCCGGCGCCGGTGACACCGCACTTGGCGAAGTCGTTGCAGGCGATGTCGGTGTCGACGGTGCAGGCTCGGTCATCTGGGCCAGCGCCGGCGTTGCGAACGCGGCAAATCCAGCCGCAAAAAGAAGTCGTTTCATCGGTAATCTCCATATTCGGTAAG
>JANLWD010000067.1:0-28222 GCA_031364345.1 Sphingomonas sp. | reverse complement strand
GATTGAGCGTGGGAACCCCGATTGGGAGGATTTGTTTGGGCGGCTTGTTTAATCGGAATTTAGGAAGGTAGCGGGACCCCGGCTCAAGGCCGGGGTGACGGGTTAGAGTTAAACCTCCTCCACAAAACTCAACCCCGCATTCGCTTCCAGCCGCGCCAGCAGTGCCCCTGCCATCAGCCCGCCCGGTGTAAACACCCCGCCGCCGCTGTCAGTCTCGTTCAGCGTCAGTGCCGCCTCGCTAATCATCTTCGACGTGCTGCCATAGCCCGGATCGCGGTTGCCTTTGACGACGAGTTTGATCGGATCGCGGCCTTCCATTTCGGCGGTGAACAGGATTTCGTACGACCCGTTCTCGCGCTCTTCCTTCGATGGCCCTTCGCCGGGTTCGGGCATTTTGCCGTCGCCGAAGGGGTTCATCTTGGCGACGGCTTCGGCCATCGCCTTGCCCGCTTCGCCGATCGTGGTCAGCATCATTTCGTCGTAGACGAACTCCGCACCATAAACCTGCTCGCCTAGCAGAAAATTCGAGCGGTGGACGTTCTTCGTGTTGATCGGCGCCATGACGAAGGGGACAGCCCAGCCCTTTTCCGCGCGGTCATATTCGGGGATCATGCCGGTCGGCTGGTGCGGGCCGTCGAAGCCGGGGGTCAGCGCGAAGGGATTGGTGAGCAGGCCGAACTGTTTGGGGTTTTTGCCGACGGCGGCCATCGTCGCTTTCATGCTGGCGATCGTGCCGCCCGATGCGCCTCCCTTCATGTTGCGGACCCGGCATTTGATGCGCTTGGCAGGTTCGCCGAAACGGTCCTTGACGATTTCCTGTAATTTCCAGACGCCCAAATCGAAGGGAATTGAATCGAACCCGCAAGAGAACACGATCCGAGCGCCGGAGGCTTTGGCGGCGGGGTCATGCGCGTCGATCATCTGGCGCATCCATACCGGCTCACCACAGAGGTCGACATAGGACGCGCCGGTTTCCGCGCAGGCCGCGACGAGATCATTGCCGTAAAGCTGGTACGGCCCGACAGTCGTGATGATCGTTCGCGCCCGCGCGCACATGGCGCGGATGCTGGCGGGGTCATCGGCATCGGCAACAACCAGCGGCGTGGCGGCAGGTGCCCCGATCAGGTCACGCACTTCGGCGAGTTTGGCGGCGGAGCGCCCGGCCATCGCCCAGCCTTTGATCCCGCGCGCAACCAGATACTCGGCAACCAGCCGGCCCGTAAATCCGGTCGCGCCGTAAACGATGATGTCGAACTCGGCTTTGCGCATCGTGAAAATCCTCTGTTTCTCGTATTTCACCGCATCATTGCCCGCCCGTGCGTGCGTGCGCAAATTTCGCTCAAACCGCAGCGTCCGCGTTACTAGCGCGTGGCTGAAACTGTCCCGAAGTGGGTCAGCAATGCCAACCACGTCGATTGACGTCTCCATGAATTGACAATGGGACCAGAAGGCCTAGCCCAATGTTAACAATAAAAAAATCTCTAGCCTGACGCGTCGCGAGTCAACAACAGCAGAGCAGGGGATTTTATGAAACATTTCAAAACGATGGCAATCAGTGCCGGTGCACTGGCAATTGCCTTTTCAACATCGGCAAGTGCCGCAAGTCTGCTTTACGGCTTTGAGGGAACCAACCAGCTCGGCAACTGCGCGCTCAACCAGTGCTTTCGTCCGCCAGATACAATGGGCGCGGTTGGCACGACCCAATATTTCGAGAGCAGCAACGGCAGCTTTCAGGCATTCGACAAGTCCAACGGCAATCTGTTGCAAACATGGGCGATGCCGAATTTTTGGGCCAATGCGGGCCTTGCCGCCGGTGGCCTCGGCGACAACCGTGTCTTGTTTGACCCGCTCAGCCAGCGCTGGATGGTGATTGGTTTTGCCGGCACGGGCAACGTGATCAACATGGCAGTGTCCGCAACGGACAATGCTCTCGGTACGTGGAATGCGACTGCGATCGCTGTTCTTCCGAGCGGCACCGCCGACTATCCGACCCTCGCGATCGACCGTGACGCAGTTTACATCGGAACCAACAACTTTACCCCGGGCTTCAGCGGAACCTCGCTGTTGGTAATCCCGCGGGCTTCGGCCTTTGCAGCAGGGGGTCCGACGACGGCCGGTCTCGACCGGTTCGATACTGCTCTTTCCGGTGCTGATCGCGGTTTTGCAATTCAAGGCGTGAATAGCATGGATTCGGACGGCGTCGGCCGCATCGTTTCCGACAGTCGCGATTTCAACAACAGCATTGCCTATGACATCAACAACCCGGCCGGTGTCGCGACCCAGTCGGCCACAGTGTCGACCAACAGCTATACAGCCGGTCCGCCACGCGGGCGTCAGCCTGATGGCACACGCCTTGTCGATTCGCTCGACACGCGCATTTCCAGCAACGCTTGGGAAATGAACGGCAAAATCTACTACACCCAGACAATGGCGGGGTCGGGCGCGAATACGGGGTCATCGGTCATTCGTGTTATTGTTATCGATTCCGTGACCAAGGCCGTGTTGAGCCAGACCGAAATCGGTGATCCCAATTATGATTTCTTTCAGGGATCACTGGCAATCAACAGCAGCGGCAAACTGGTCGTTGGCTATAACCGGTCGGGCTTTTCGACGACAGATGGGCAGATCAGCATTTTTGCTCGCGTTTTCAACGCGAATGCAAACGGCACGATCAGCCAAACCGATGAAATCTTCATCCGCAAGAGCGAGACCGATGCGTATCGTTGCGGCGAGTTGAACATCATCGACACCGCTTGCCGTCAGCGGTGGGGTGATTACGCCGCAGTTTCACTCGATCCGACCAACAATGACAATTTCTTTGTCATTGGTGAATATGCAAAGGCATCGGCGATTATCCCGAACATCACGACGACGCCGCGGGCGATCTGGGGTACTTACATCGGTGTCATCGGCACGGGCGCAGTGCCCGAACCCGCAACATGGGCGCAGATGCTGCTCGGTTTCGGCCTGATCGGCGGTGCGATCCGGCGCAAACGTGTGACGAATGTGACCTATTCGGTCGCCTAATGCGCGTTTGCGACGGCAATCGAAACTCGGCCCCGGCACTGATATTCAGGGCCGGGGCTTTGTTTTTGTATCTTATGGCCAGTGCGCCTAGGCTGATGCGATGAACCTTATGGACCGTCTTTTCTTGTCGGGATTTGCCATGTCGACGCTCGTTAATGCCGCAGCGCCCCTGACCGGCCAGTGGGGCGGGGATCATTCCAACCTGGTCATCGATGCCAGGGGAGGCCGGATCGAGACTGATTGCGGCGAAGGGTGGATGAACGGGCCGATCATACCCAATCGCACGGGCAAGTTTGCCGCGCGGGGGCATTTCGTCGTCAACGCGGGCGGCCCCGAAAGGATGGATCGGGTCGACGCGCGAACGGCGGCGACGTTCAAGGGCACGTTGTCGGGTCGTTCGCTAACCCTGACCGTGGACGCACCGAACTTGTCACCGCCGCGCCAGTTGACGCTTGTAAAGGATGCTCAGGTCAAGCTGTTCCGCTGCCTTTAATCGGCGCAACTTTCAAAAAATCTTGTCGGCCATGATCCAGATGCTGGTCAGACCGGCGAGCCCACCGCCTGCAATCGTGACCCGCGATGCCTGCATCAACAGCTTTCGCTGGGCATCGACCGAAGCGCAATAGGCAGCGAACATGCGCTGAATAATGGCGCGGTGGTTGTCCTCGATCCCTTCGTCGCTGAACTCCTCACCGATCATGATGGCGCGGACGCAAAGATAGGCGGCAACCGACAGGATGATGACCGAAATCGTGATCAGCGCGACGGCAACAGGCTGTGTCGGCGCATCGAGGCTGAGCGGCGCACCGGGCGACGCGCTGATCGGATTGGTCGCCACGGTTACGAGCAGAGCGTCGAACGCAAGCAGCGCCCCGAGGCGGACCGAAAGGTCGAGATCTTTCGCTTGCAGCAGATCAAGATCCTGCGCGAGATTTCCGCTGCGGTCTTCCTGCTGCAATCGCTGGTAGGCGCGCAGAAGAGCGCGCGTGGACATGGTTCGGGTGCGGCGCGGCATGACTGTCGTTGTGGCAAACAAAAACGCCTCCCGCAATCAAGCAGGAGGCGTCTTGTTCGAAGAGTCTAGCTTTGCTTAGGCAACCGCAATCTTTGCCGACTGACGACGACGCAAGGTCGCACCGATCAGGCCAAAGCCGAAGATCATCTGCAGCCACGTCGCAGGCTCGGGAACTGCACCGGGAACCAGCAGCCGGTTGATGAAATCGCGGTGAAGGAAAGTCGGCACATAACCGCTGAATTCGCCCCAGCTGCTGTTCAGTGACGTATCGATATCACCAAATTGCGGGCTGCCGAAGGTCAGGCCGTACGATGTCACCGAAGCCAGCTTGCCATTGATGAACTGCGGGCCACCCGAGTCGCCACCGGCAACGCCGACTTCACGTGCGCCAAGGCCCAGGTTGCAATATTTTGCGCTCGCAGCGATGCCGGCATCGGCAGCGGCAAAGCATGACGCATCATTTGCCGCACGACCATTATCAAAATCCGACAGGTAGGAAAACGCGATTTCCGCTGTCGAAATGTCACGCCAGTAATTGCCAAAATCGGCATCACCCAGACGGAAATCATAACGGTTCAGACCCTGACGCAGACGGCCCGTGCCAAGGTTTGCGCCGATCGCGCCGCCCGTATCGGACCGCGCGCCATAACCTGCGACGTTGAAATCGAGGCCGGTCAGTTCATTTTCAGTAGCCAGATCGAAACCGGCCGCTGATGTCGGCGCTAGCTGGCTGAGCCGGATGACAGCAATGTCATTCTGGTCGACGACTTCGCCAGTATATGCCGAATTGACGAACACATCACTTGCCGTGATCGCGGTCGTGCCGGGTGCGTTGAAGAAATCGCCCGCGACCTGACCGCCGCCGAAATAGACAGTCGTCGATGTCGGCAAGCCCAGGTTTGCATCGGTGACGCAGTGCGCCGCCGTGACGATCGAGCGACGATCGTTCATCAGCGTGCCCGAACAGATGAACGAACCGCTGCTGAAATTGATGATGAGCGCAACGACACCGCTGTAAGCCGGTGTGTTACCGAGATAAATCGGGTTACCGCCACTGGCGATCGTCCCGGTCGATGTCTGACCGACGATCGTGCTTTTGGCGATCCATTGCGAACCTGTCGATGTCGTGCCGCTTTGCGTGCGGGGGGCGGCATTGACGGCCACCGGAAGTGAAAGTGCGGTCGCCGCGAGCAGACCAAGAATCTTCGTACGCATCTATATACTCCCTTGTTGGCCGACCATTTGCACCAGCCATTGTTCACTGTCCTGCCGGTGGTCCAACGTCATGTCGGACTTCCGCCCCCAGGAAGGGTGCCATTTCGATTCGAGTGTTCGATATGATGAACAAAAGATTAAGCGATATGCCGCGGCTGTCAAAGGCTAAGCGCATCAATAGCTGTCCCTTTTTGGGAACAGGTCGACATTTTCGGGCGGTTGGGCTCAGGCTGCTCTTTTGCCGCAGGTCGCGCGCACAATTACGGCATGGTTGTCCGCTAAGCTGCCAGCTTTCGCAGCACATAATGCAAGATGCCGCCGTTCATGAAATATTCGATTTCGTTGGCCGTATCGATGCGACAAAGCGTCGCAAATGCGAACGATGTGCCATCGGCGCGCGTCACATGGACGATCACGTCCTGTCGCGGCGACAGGCTCGCGACGCCGATAATCGTGAAGCTGTCGTCGCCGGTCAGGCCAAGCGATAGCCGCGTGTCGCCATCCTTGAACTGGAGCGGGAGAACGCCCATCCCGACGAGGTTGCTCCGGTGGATCCGCTCAAAACTTTCCACGATAACCGCACGGACGCCGAGCAGATTGGTTCCCTTTGCCGCCCAGTCGCGCGACGAACCGGTGCCATATTCCTTGCCTCCGATGACCACGAGCGGCGTGCCGTCGGCCTTATGACGCATTGCCGCGTCGTAGATCGGCATGGTTTCGCCGTTGTAGAATGACATGCCGCCTTCGACGCCGGGCACCATTTCATTCCTGATGCGGATGTTGGCGAATGTGCCGCGCATCATCACGTCGTGATGCCCGCGCCGCGCACCATAGCTGTTGAAATCGGCTTTCGCGACCTGATGCTCCATCAGCCATTTGCCTGCCGGACTGTCGGCCTTGATCGAGCCGGCCGGACTGATGTGATCGGTCGTGATGGAATCGCCGAGGATCGCCAGCGGTTTTGCGTCGATAATATCGCCAATGGCGTCAGGCGTCATCGACATGCCGTCGAAATAGGGCGGGTTAGCAACATAAGTGCTGCCCGCGCGCCACTGATATGTGTCCGACCCTTCGACTTCGATCGCCTGCCAGTGCGCATCGCCAGTGTAGACGTTGGCGTAGCGCGCCTGAAACATCGAGCGGTCGACATTGGCATCCATGACGCGACGGACTTCGGCATTGGTTGGCCAAAGGTCTTTCAGATAAACGTCGTGCCCGTCGGTTGCTTGCCCGATCGGCGTTGTCGTGAAATCCTCGGTCACTGTGCCTTTCAGTGCATAGGCCACCACGAGCGGCGGCGATGCGAGGAAGTTGGCGCGGACATCGGGCGACACCCGACCTTCGAAATTGCGGTTGCCAGACAGGACCGAGGCCGCAACGATGTCGTTGTTGTTGATGGCTTTGCTGATCGGTTCGGCCAAAGGCCCCGAGTTCCCGATGCAGGTCGTGCAGCCATAGCCGACGAGATTGAAACCGATCGCGTCGAGGTGCGTTTGCAGCCCCGCCTTGACAAGATAGTCCGTGACGACTTGCGATCCGGGCGCAAGCGAAGTCTTGACCCATGGCTTGGGCTTGAGCCCCAGCTCGTTTGCTCGCTTGGCAACCAGCCCCGCTGCGACAAGCACGCTGGGATTCGACGTGTTGGTGCAACTCGTAATCGCGGCAATTACGACGTCACCATCGCCGATGTCATGGTCCTTGCCCTCGACCGGAACGCGCTTGAAGCCGTCATGTTTGTAGACAGAGGCGAGTTCGCCATTGAACACATCGTCGACGTGCGTCAGCGCGACTTTGTCCTGCGGGCGCTTCGGCCCGGCGAGCGAAGGCACGACAGTTGCCATGTCGAGCGTGAGCGTCGAGGTGAACACCGGATCAGGCGCGTCAGCGTGGCGCCACAGTCCTTGTACTTTGGCATAAGCTTCGGTCAGCGCGATCTGCGATTCCTCGCGACCGGTCAGGCGCATGTAATCGAGCGTCTTGTCGTCGATCCCGAAAAAGCCGCAGGTCGCGCCATATTCGGGGGCCATGTTGGCAAGCGTCGCGCGGTCGGCGAGGCTTAGCGCGTCGAGCCCCGGGCCATAATATTCGACGAAGCGCCCGACGACGCCGTGCGCGCGAAGCATCTGTGTGCAGGTGAGCACGAGGTCGGTCGCCGTGATCCCTTCGCTCATGGCACCGGTCAGCTTGAAGCCGACGACTTCGGGGATGAGCATCGACACCGGCTGGCCGAGCATCGCGGCTTCGGCCTCGATCCCGCCGACTCCCCAGCCAAGCACACCAAGGCCGTTAATCATCGTCGTGTGGCTGTCGGTGCCGACGCAGGTATCGGGATAAGCGACCACTGCGCCCGACGGGTCTTTCGATGTCCAGACGGCCTGCGCGATATTCTCGAGATTGACCTGATGACAAATGCCCGTGCCTGGCGGCACTGCCTTGAAATTGTCGAGGCTTTTGCTGCCCCATTTCAAAAAGTCGTAGCGTTCGGCGTTGCGATGATATTCGATTTCGACATTATGTTCGAACGCTTTGGGATGTCCGAATTCGTCGACCATAACACTGTGATCGATGACGAGGTGAACCGGCACCAGCGGATTGATTTTCGACGTGTCGCCGCCGAGCTTGGCAATCGCATCGCGCATGGCCGCGAGATCGACGACGCAGGGCACGCCCGTGAAATCCTGAAGCAGGACGCGCGCCGGGCGATATTGAATTTCAGCTTCCGATGTCGGGTTTTTTTGCCAGTCGATCAGCGCCTGAATGTCGGCGGTTGAAACCGTGAACCCGCCGTCTTCGAAACGCAGCAGGTTTTCGAGCAGCACTTTCATGCTGAACGGAAGCCGCGACACATCGCCGAGTTTGGCACCCGCTTTTTCAAGGCTGTAGTAGCTGACCGTCTGACCGCCGACTTCGAGAATTGAACGAGTGGCGAGTGTGTCCTGTCCGACGGCAGTCATGGTGACGAGTCCCTTGTTGGTATCGGTGATGCGTTGCAGCATGCCTTAGCAAGGCGCACGCGAAAGGGAAGATGCCGCCCGGGTTGAATGCCATTCGCCGACGCCCATATCCGACCACACTGGCAACGGGTTCGCAATTTCGGACATGTGCCTTCGGAAAGGCTCAGGGTCGGCGCGTGGCGGATGGTAATTTCGACGGTAAGGGACGAGCCGTGCCGAGCGGGCGGCTGTCACGGCTTGGCGTGTTCGGAAAGCTTGCCGGCGGTGTCGCGGGCGGTGTTCTGGTCGAGGGCGCGCGGCGTCTCGCCGATGGGCAACGGCCCCGGATGAGCGACCTGCTGCTGACGCCAGCAAATGTCTCACGCGTTACCGAACAGCTGTCGCAACTGCGCGGTGCGGCGATGAAGCTTGGCCAGATGATCTCGATGGATGCAGGCGAATTCCTGCCGCCCGAATTATCCGACATCATGGGCCGATTGCGCAACAACGCGCACCACATGCCGCCGACGCAGCTTCAGCAAGTGCTGGCGCAGCATTGGGGCAAGGACTGGCGTCGGCGCTTTGCCCGTTTCGGTGCGGCCCCGATTGCCGCGGCATCGATCGGCCAGGTCCACCGTGCAACGACACACGATGGCCGTGATCTGGCGATCAAAGTGCAATATCCCGGCGTCCGCGAAAGCATTGACGCCGACGTGGACAATGTCGCGACGCTGCTGCGGATTTCGGGCCTGCTTCCCAAAGAAATCGATATCACGCCGCTGCTTGCCGAAGCAAAACGCCAGCTTCACGAGGAAGCCGATTACCACCGTGAAGGCGTCCAGATGACGCGTTACGGCGCACTGCTGGCCGATGCGCCCGATTTCATTGTTCCGGTGCTCGATACCGAATTTTCCACCGACCGCGTGCTCGCGATGAGTTTCGTGCCCGGCGTCGCGATCGAAACGCTGGCCGATGCCGATCAGGCCGAACGCGACCGTGTGATGCATGCGCTTGTCGAGCTTGTGCTGCGCGAGCTTTTCGAATTCGGCCTGATGCAGACCGACCCGAATTTCGCGAATTACCGATATCAGCGCGAAACGGGGAAGCTGGTTCTGCTCGATTTCGGTGCGGCACGCCCCGTCGATCCGGCGACTGCGACTGGCTATCACGCCGTTTTAATGGCGGTGATCGACGGCAACCGCGACATCGCACGTGAGGCTTGTGTCGCGGCGGGATTCCTGAGCGATGCGGTCGCGGTCAATCACCGTGTCACGATCGACCGCATGATCGACGTCGTGATTGCCGAAATGGGTCACGTCGGCCCATTTGATTTCGGCGACCGTGCGTTCGTCTCTGTCCTTCGCGATGAGGGGCTGGCAATGGCAAACGACCGCGCAACATGGCATTTGCCGCCGGTGGAAACGCTGTTCGTGCAGCGGAAGGTCAGCGGAACCGCGCTTCTTGCGGCCAAATTGCAAGCCAAAGTCGATGTCCGGGCGATGCTCGAAGGCCACCGGGAGTTTGCCGCTATCGCAGCGTAGCCGCTCTTGCGCCGCCCTCATCGCGCGGGCATTGGCTGCGTCATGGCTGACTATAATGCAGTGCCGCAAACGGCGCATTCGCTTTCCCACCTCATGGCGCGCGGCACGGCGTTTCTGGGCAGCAAAACTGCGATCATGTGCGGCGCGATGTCGTGGATCAGCGAGCGTCACCTGGTATCCGCGATCTCTAATGCGGGCGGCTTTGGCTTGATCGCCTGTGGCGCGATGACTCCTGATTTGCTCGATACCGAAATCGCCGAAACGAAACGACGGACGGCAAAGCCTTTCGGTGTCAATCTGATCACCATGCACCCGCAGCTCATGGCGCTGATCGATGTTTGTGCAAAGCATCGTGTGACGCATATCGTTCTTGCCGGTGGCTTGCCGCCAACCGGCAGCCTCGATGCGATCAAGGCGATGGGCGCCAAAGTCATCTGTTTTGCGCCCGCGCTCAGCCTTGCCAGGAAACTGATCCGTTCTGGTGTCGATGCGCTGGTGATCGAGGGCATGGAGGCTGGCGGGCATATCGGCCCGGTGTCGACGTCGGTGCTGGCGCAGGAAATCCTCCCCGAAGTCGCCGATCAGGTGCCGGTTTTCGTCGCTGGCGGCATTGGGCGCGGCTCGGCCATCGCGGCCTATCTCGAAATGGGTGCAGCAGGCGTGCAGCTCGGCACGCGCTTTGCCTGTGCCACCGAGAGCATCGCGCATCCCAATTTCAAAAAAGCATTTTTCCGTGCCTCAGCGCGCGATGCCATTGCCAGCGTGCAGATCGACACGCGCTTGCCCGTCATCCCGGTTCGGGCGTTAAAAAACGCCGGCACTGAGCTGTTCACTGTAAAACAACGCGAAGTTGCTCGCGCGCTCGACGAAGGCGGTCTCGCGATGATCGACGCCCAACTCCAGATTGAGCATTATTGGGCAGGCGCGCTGCGCCGGGCCGTGATTGACGGCGACGTCGAGAATGGCTCGCTGATGGCTGGACAATCGGTCGGCATGGTGACGCGGGAAGAACCCGTCGCCGAAATTATCGGCGCGCTGATGGACGAGGCCGCAACGGCCCTCGAAAGCCGCGCGTCAATCTGTTAGCGCACGCCCATGCCCACGGCCGTTGCCTCGTCGCGCGAAATTCTGACCCGCCTGCACGAGGTTATGGCAGCGCGCACCAATGCTCAGGCCAAGCTGAACCAGGTGACGCTGATCATTGCCGAAGCCCTCAAAAGCGAGGTTTGCTCGATCTATCTGCTGCGCGATGGCGTCCTCGAGCTCTACGCGACGCGCGGGCTGAAACAGGAAGCAGTTCATGTGACCAAGCTGTCGCTGGGCCAGGGGCTCGTCGGTACGATCGCAGCGAATGTCGAAACGATGAATCTCGACGAAGCAACCGCGCATCCCGATTTCGTATATAATCCGGAAACAGGCGAAGAACGGTTTCATTCGTTTGCGGGGGTGCCGATCGTTCGGCGCGAAGCATCGGTTGGTGTGCTGTGTATCCAGCATGTCGAGCCGCGACGGTATGACGAAGTCGAGATCGAGGCGTTGCAGACGGTTGCGATGGTGCTGTCCGAACTGATCGCCAATGCCGGCCTTGTCGATGAAAAGCGCCGGGAAAACGATCGCATTCCAGCAACGCAGGGCGTCTACCTCAAAGGATTGAAGCTTGTCGAAGGCATGGCGCGGGGGCACGCTGTTTATCATCAGCCGCGCATCGTCATCGAACACACCGTAGCCGAAGATACCGAGGCAGAGCGCCACCGCGTCTATTCGGCATTCGACAAAATGCGCGAGCAGATCGACCGGATGTCGGCACAGGCCGAATTCGGCGTCGATGGTGAAACGCGCGAAATCATCGAAACCTACAAGATGTTTGCGTACGACGAAGGCTGGTCACGGCGCATCAACGAAGCGATCGACAGCGGCCTGACCGCCGAAGCGGCAATCGAGCGCGTTCAGCAACGCACACGGATGCGGATGCGCCAGATCGACGATCCGCTGCTGGCCGATCGGATGCACGATCTCGAGGATCTGGCGAACCGGCTTTTACGCATCGTGTCGGGGCAACTGGGAACTGCGGCGCAAGCGGGATTGCGGCAGGACACCATCCTGATCGCGCGCAATCTGGGACCCGCCGAACTGCTCGAATATGACCGGCGGCGGCTTAAGGGCGTAATCCTCGAAGAAGGTTCGCTGACCGCGCATGTCACGATCGTCGCGCGCGCGATGAGCGTGCCGGTGCTGGGCCGTGTCAAGGATGTCCGGCGGATGGTCGCGGACGGCGATGCGCTGTTGCTCGACGGCACTGCGGGCACTGTTATCGTTCGCCCGAGCCAGCCGATGGACGAAGCGTTCGAATCGAAATTGCTGGTCGGCCAGAAACGGCGGGCCAGTTTTGCCGCGCTGCGTGACCAGCCGCCCGTGACGAAGGACGGATTGCGGATCACATTGATGGTCAATGCCGGATTGCGCGACGACGTTGCCGCGCTTGATGTTACCGGTGCCGATGGCATTGGGCTTTTTCGCACCGAATTTCAGTTTCTGGTCTCCGCAACCCTGCCACAGCGCGCGCAGCAGCAGCGGTTATACCGCGATGTGCTCGATGCGGCCGGGGAACGGCCGGTAATCTTCCGCACGGTCGACATCGGCGGCGACAAGGCATTGCCATATCTGCGCACAAACGAAGATGATGCGGGCGAGGAAAATCCCGCAATGGGCTGGCGCGCGCTGCGTGTCGCGCTCGACCGTGATGCGCTCATGAAAGTTCAGGCGCGCGCGCTGCTCGAGGCCGGCGTCGGTCGGACGTTGAATGTCATGTTTCCGATGGTCAGCGAACCATGGGAATTCGACGAAGCAAAAGCGCTGTTCGAAACGCAGCGCAAATGGCTGAGCGAACGCGGCAAGCGCTTGCCGACTGCCGTGCGTTACGGCGCAATGCTCGAAGTGCCCGCGCTTGCCGAAATGCTCGATGTTCTGCTGCCCAATCTCGATTTCCTTTCGATCGGCACCAACGACCTGACGCAATTCCTGTTTGCCGCTGACCGCGCCAATCCGCGGCTGGCCGAACGCTATGACTGGTTGAGCCCAGCGATTCTGCGTTTCCTCGCTCGGATCGTTCGTGAAGCAGCACCGCATGCTGTGCCCGTGGGGATTTGCGGAGAAATGGGCGGACGCCCGCTCGAGGCGATGGCGCTGATCGGACTCGGTATCGATCGGCTGTCGATTACGCCGGCGGCCGTCGGTCCGGTCAAGGCAATGATCCGCTCGCTCGATGCAGGTGCCCTGCGCACAGCCATGCCCGGATTTCTTGCGCAGAAATGCCGCAATCTGCGCGGCGATCTGACGGCGTGGGCAAGCGCTGGCGCCGTCGAAATTTCATGAGTGTGGAGAAAAACCGGCGACACAGGCGTTGAGTTGACAGCACCCCTTGCGATTTGAGACAACGGCACACCGTCCGTGGGTTGCGTAAGGGCGGGGAGAACATGAAATATGGTCGATAGCGAACTGCCTGAACCGGGCTTGTTCCCGCAGAGCGTGGGTGAGCGTCTGCGTATCGGTCGTGAAGCAGCGGGCCTCGACTTGAACGATGTCGGCACCAAAACCCGCATTCCGCTGCGCCACCTCGAAGCGATCGAGCGCGGCGATTATTCGGCATTGCCGTCGTCGACCTATGCGCTCGGCTTTACGCGTGCCTACGCGCGCGCTGTCGGGCTAGAGGAAGCACCGCTGATCACGCAATTGCGGATCGATTTGGGTCATGACGATCCTGCAGCGCGCGCCGAAACACCGTATGAACTTGCCGATCCGGCGCGCGTGCCGTCGCGCTTGCTGGCCTGGACCGCAGCAGCGCTGTTTCTGGTTGCGGCAATCGGATATTGGACATGGCGGTCGGATTATTGGGGCCCCGATGCCGTGACGCCCGTGCCGAGCGAGGCGGTGGCGGTGCCGCCGGTCCTTGCAACGACCAATCCTGCGTCCAGCCCGCCCGCAGTTGCTCCGGCCGCGACGGGTGAAGTGGTCTTAACCGCAACGGCGCCGGTTTGGCTGCGCATTTACGATGCCACCAAAACGAAGCTATTCGAAAAAGAAATGGCAGTCGGAGAGCGCTATGTCGTGCCGTCCGGCGCGAACAACCCGATGATCCTGACTGGGCGGCCCGACGGGTTGAAGGTTACTGTGGGTGGCGTTGAAGCAGCACCGCTTGGGACAGCGGAAAAGGCGATCAAGGACGTCGGCGTCAGTGCGGCGGCGCTGGCCCAGCGCGGAGCCGCGACGGCGCAGTAATGAAAAGTGGGGCGGGGCACATTATGAACAAAAAAATGCAACTGATGATGGTGGTGGCGAGTGTGTCACTGGCACCGGCCGCATTGGCGCAATCGAATGGCATTGATGTGCGCGTCGGCAAGCTGGAGAAGGAAATGAAAGCGGTGCAGCGCACGGTGTTCCCGCAGGGTATGCCGGTTCAGCCCGAAACGGGCGGCGCAACGGCTCCCGTTGTCGCGGCCGGGTCACCGGCGACTGCGCCGATCGCCGACCTTACGGCGCGTGTCGACGCGCTTGAAAAGGGTCTTGCTTCGTTGACCGGCCAGATCGAGCAGGCGCAATTCCGTAATCGGCAACAAGACGACGCGATCAAGCGCATCGAAGCGCGATTGACACCGGAAGCGCCGTCCGAAGCAGCACCTGCACCCGCTGCTGCCGCAATATCACCGAAACCGACGTCTGCAGCGATCAACCCGACGGCGCCCGCGCCAACCAGGCCACCGGTGGCGGCAACCAAGCCTGATGCTGCGCGCAAAGCAGCAATTGCGGCCGTCGAGATTCCGGCGACGGGCGACGTTGCCGAAGACGCCTACAGCTATGGGTTCCGGCTCTTTACAGCCAAACTATATCCCGAGGCACAGACCAAGCTGAAAGAATTTGTCGCGAAATATCCTGCGCATAAACGTGCGAGTTATGCCCAGAATTTGCTTGGCCGCGCCTATTATGACGAAGGCAAGCCGGCGTTGGCCAGCGTTGCCTTTTACGACAATTATCAAAAAATGCCGAAGGGCGAGCGTGCGCCCGAAAGTCTTTACTGGCTGGGGCAGGCGCTGATCAAGCTGAAAAAGCTCCCTGATGCTTGTAAGGTCTATGCCGAACTCGCCGACGTCTATGGCAGCAGACTGAGTGCGGATCTCGCTGCCAAAGCGCAAAAGGGTCGGGTCGACGCCAAATGTGCTGCCTGACGCCTTAGTCGGTCGTTTTGCAGCGGATGTTGCGCGGTTGATTGGCGATGCCGGGAGTCAGCGGTTCGCTATTGCCGTGTCGGGTGGGCCCGACAGCCTTGCCTTGCTTTTGCTTGCCGCCGCTGCCTTCCCGCAGCAGGTCGAAGCCGCGACCGTCGATCACCGTTTGCGTGCCGCCTCAGCGGACGAAGCCGCGTTCGTCGCACGATTGTGCACCGAACGCGGCATCCCGCACAGCATCTTGACGCTCGACCGTCTACCGCAAGGCAATCTCTCCGCCGAAGCACGCAAAGCGCGTTATGCCGTACTCGACGCTTGGGCCGACGCGCGCGGGCTTGACTGGTTGATGACCGCACATCACGCCGACGATCAGCGCGAAACGATGATCATGCGCCTCAATCGCGGCGCTGGTGTCGGCGGGCTTTCATGTATCCGGGCGCGTCAGGGGCGAATCGTCCGGCCCCTGCTTAATTGGCGACATCGCGAGCTTTGCGAAATCGTCACTCACGCCGGCATCGTCGCTATCGACGATCCGACCAATCATGACGACGCATTTGATCGTGCGCGTTTGCGCAAACTGATGATGGACGTGCACTGGATTGATGCGGAGGCAGTTGCGCTGAGTGCGGCCGCACTTGCCGATGCCGATGCCGCGATCGGATGGGCAGTCGACCGGTTTGCAGGTCAGCATGTCAGCCATGACGGGGCAGCGGTGATATTCGATCGACAGGCCGATGATTTCGTACATGAAATCCTGCGGCGTCTCGTCCTTCGCTGTCTATATACGGTCGACCCGGACAATGCGCCGCGTGGTGTGGCACTGACCCGGTTTATTGCAGCGCTCGAGCAGGGCGCGACGGCGACATTGGGGACCGTCCAGGCGTCGGGCGGCAAAGTCTGGCGGTTCATGCCAGCGGCACCGCGCCGCCCCGTGCGGCCATAACGGCGGATGACAAGGATTTTCTGCACCGTTCCATTGTCATTAATCCAATTCCGCTTATCTTATCGTTTGGAAGCGAGAGTCATATGAACGACGACAAGACACCGAACGGCAATCCATGGATGAAAAGCCTGCTTATCTGGGTCGGCATATTGGCGGCACTTGCCGTTTTTGTGTCGGTTTTTGACGGGCGAAAATCCAGCCCCGCGGCAGGCAACGGCATTGCATATTCGGACTTCATCGCAAAAGTCGACGAAGGATCGGTCAAGGACGTCAAAATCGCTGGCGATATCGTATCGGGCAGCCTGTCGAATGGTGAACCATTCCGCACCTATCGGCCGAACGATCCACAACTGATCGAACGTCTGACCAAGGCCAACGTGAAATTTTCGGCCGAGCCCGAAGAGGGTGCATCGATTTGGATGCTGCTGCTTTACCAAGCGCTTCCATTTGTTCTGATGATTGGTCTTGCCGTATTCGTGATGCGCCAGATGCAGAAAAACGCTGGCGGCGGCGCGATGGGCTTTGGCAAATCCCGCGCAAAAATGCTGACTGCCAAGGAAGGAAAAGTCACGTTTGACGATGTCGCAGGCATCGACGAAGCGCGCGAAGAATTGCAGGAAATCGTTGACTTTTTGAAAGACCCGACGAAATTCGCGCGGCTTGGCGGTAAGATCCCGAAAGGCGCGCTGCTGGTCGGTTCGCCCGGCACCGGCAAGACGTTGCTTGCGCGTGCCATCGCGGGTGAGGCAGGTGTACCATTCTTCACGATCTCCGGCTCCGATTTCGTCGAAATGTTCGTCGGCGTCGGCGCGAGCCGTGTCCGCGACATGTTCACCGAGGCAAAGAAAAACGCACCATGCATCGTCTTTATCGATGAAATCGATGCGGTCGGTCGCCACCGTGGTGCCGGCCTGGGCAATGGCAACGACGAGCGCGAACAGACGCTGAACCAGCTTCTCGTTGAAATGGACGGTTTCGAAGCCAATGAGGGCATCATCATTGTCGCGGCGACCAACCGCCCCGACGTGCTCGATCCCGCACTTCTGCGTCCGGGTCGCTTCGACCGTCAGGTGGTGGTGTCGCGTCCAGATATCGAAGGCCGCGAAAAGATCCTCGAAGTGCACACAAAAAAGCTTCCGCTGGCACCCGACGTCGATCTGCGCACCATCGCACGCGGGACTCCCGGATTTTCGGGTGCCGACCTCGCCAATCTCGCCAATGAAGCCGCGTTGCTTGCGGCACGCAAAGGCAAGCGACTTGTTGCCATGCTCGAGTTCGAGGAAGCCAAGGACAAGGTCATGATGGGTGCCGAGCGGCGCTCGATGGTCATGACCGAGGACGAAAAGAAAGCAACGGCTTATCACGAAGCCGGGCATGCGCTGGTTTCATTGCATGTGCCGCATTGCGACCCGCTGCATAAGGTTACGATCATCCCGCGTGGCCGGGCACTGGGCGTCACATGGAATCTGCCCGAGCGCGACCGGTTCAGCATGAACATGAAGCAGATGAAGGCACGGCTCGCGCTCGCTTTTGGTGGCCGCATTGCCGAGCAGCTGATTTATGGCAAGGACGAGCTCAACACTGGCGCTTCGAACGATATCCAGCAGGCGACCGACCTCGCGCGGTCGATGGTCATGGAATATGGCATGAGTGAAAAGCTCGGCTGGCTGCGCTACCGCGATAATCAGGACGAGGTATTCCTCGGTCATAGTGTCGCGCGATCGCAGAATGTATCGGAAGAAACGGCGCGTCTGATCGATCAGGAAATCAAAATGCTGGTCGAAGAAGGCGAAGCAACCGCGCGTACCGTGCTGACCGATAATCTCGATCAGCTGCACAAGCTGGCCGAAGCATTGCTCGAATATGAGACGCTGTCAGGCGAGGAATCGAAGCGTGCGATTGCCGGCGAACCGATCGAGCGTGACAAGGGACGCGACAAAGGCCCGACAGCGATCGTCGGTGGCTCGTCGATCCCGAAGTCAAAGCGCCCGAAAGGCGGCATCGGCGGTCCGGCAGCGGCAGGGGCGTAAGCATCAAGATTTGAGCCGGGCAGAAGCAGCGATTGGTCTGGTTTTGCCCGGTTTGATCAAATGCTTCCGGTGTCGCAATTTTTTAGAAGAGCTCCCCGAACGCGCGAGATAAAATCAGGTGCAGCGTTCCTGTGTTACAGCGTCACGGTTGCCACGCTGGCTAGGCTGACTTCGCCGGCGTGATCGGCGTCACATTTGATTGCACGGCTGTGTTGCGGCGTTCTGCGCGCGGCGCTTCGCTCGCGTCGATCGGCCCGCCTTGCACCATATCGTCATGGTCGCGAAAGACATGTTCGATTTCGCGCCGTTTATCGAGCAGGATTTTCGCAATGCCGGGTGCGAGGCTGTCACCATCGCCCATCCGGCCGAGAATCGCTGCAAGATCACTTTGCGTCGCTTCTTGGGGTGTGCGGAAAAACTGCCCCTTGCTGTCAAAATAACCTATGCCACGGTTCGCCATCGTTCACTCCACCATCACCACGTGCGACCTTCGGCCTTGCCCCTTTGAGTGCTCTTTTGTCAGGCCCTCTGCGACTCAGCTTAGCATGGAACCGCTTTGCCGCGTATAGGTTCCAAATTGGGACAGTTCATGCGGCGACCGGATAATCGGTATATCCTTGCGGTCCCGCCGAATACCATGTCGCCATATTGTCGGGCGCCAAAGCCGTTCCCGCCTTCAATCGTGCCACCAGGTCGGGATTGGCAATATAGGCCCGCCCGAAGCTGATTGCGTCGGCCAGACCGGAATTGAGGTCGGATGCAGCGCGATCGGCAGTGTAATCCTGATTGAGCACGAGCGGATTGGTAAAAACCTTGCGGATGTCAGGCGATACGCGCGGGACGTCGGTTGCGCCGAACGTTCCGTCGGGCCGCTGTTCGCGCAGCTCGAGAAAGCCGATGCCGATTGCCTGAAGCGCGGCTGCGGCTGCCGTAAACAGCGCGACCGGGTTGCTGTCGTCGGCCCCTTGTGTTTCGCCATTGGGCGAAAGGCGCACGCTGGTTTGCTTTGCACCGATCGTATCGGTGATTGCTTGCGTCACTTCGCGCAGCAAGCGGATGCGGTTTTCGACCGGTCCGCCATAAGCATCATCACGAAAATTCGAATTATCGCGAAGAAACTGATCGATCAGATAACCGTTGGCGCCGTGCACCTGTACGCCGTCAAAGCCGGCCGCCATCGCGTTTGCCGCCGCGCTGACATAATCGTCGACGATGCGCGGAATCTCACTGAGTGCGAGCGCACGTGCTTCGGCATATGGTTTTTTGCCGTCGTAAGTGTGCGCTTTGCCGGGAGCCGTCGTGACCGAAGCCGACACGGGTGCAGAACCACCCAGAAAATCGGGATGAACCAACCGCCCCATATGCCATAATTGGAGGATGATCCGTCCGCCCGCCTCATGCACTGCGGCCGTCACCGGTTTCCATGCCTCGACCTGTTCGGCTGACCATATGCCTGGCGCACTTGGCCAGCCGAGCCCTTCCTGCGAAATGCCGGTTGCTTCGGCAATGATCAGGCCCGCATCTGCACGCTGCGCATAATATTCGGCTTTCAGTGCGGTCGTCGGCACGTGCGCCGTCGAACTGCGACCGCGGGTAAGCGGCGCCATCAGCACGCGATTGGGCGCGGCAATGCTTCCCAGCTTTATCGGATCGAACAATGTCGGCATGCATGAGTTCCTCTTTGAAACGGGCCCGGGTGACCCTATGGCAAGCCATGGGGTCGACGGCCAGCACAGAAAATCTTGGCCCCGCGCCATATGGTGTTGCGGCATTGCTGGTGGGTAGCGCGCTTCTCGCGACCGGCCCGATGTTCGTCCGGATCGCCGATGTCGGGCCGATCGCATCGGCTTTCTGGCGGATGGCACTTGCGCTGCCGATCCTGGCAGTCTTGGCGCGGTTCGGCAGCAAATCAGCCAGCCGGATGACGCCTCGCCTGATGGTCATTATTGCTTTTTCGGGCATCCTTTTCGCCGCTGATCTGGCGAGCTGGCATGTCGGTATCACCCAGACCAAAATGGCGAACGCGACGTTGTTCGGCAATTCTGCAAGCCTGATCTTTCCGATTTACGGTTTTGTCGTTGCGCGTGCGTGGCCCGCGCGGCGACAAGTGCTGGCATTGCTGATGGCAATGGCGGGCGCGACGCTGTTGATGGGACGCAGTGCGGAATTGTCGCCTGAACATCTGGTCGGTGATCTGCTCAGCTTGTTGGCCGGCGTTTTTTATGCAGCCTATTTTGTCGCGATCGCACGTGCACGCGAAACGCTCAGTCCGCTACCTTTGCTTGCGGCATCGACGCTTGCAAGCGCGCTACCACTGCTCGTGCTCGCTAATCTGACCGGTGGCGCTGTCATGCCGGCCAACTGGACGCCGCTCATCGCGCTAGCGTTATGCAGCCAGGTGATCGGACAGGGCCTGATGGTATATGCACTCGGCCGCATGAGCCCGCTGATCATCGGCCTGTCATTGCTGACACAGCCAGTTACCGCAGCAATGATCGGCTGGCTGGCATTTGACGAGACGCTTGCGCCGCTCGATTTTGTTGGGGCAACGATGGTCGGGCTGGCACTTGTGATTGTACGCGCGACCAGCCGTTAGAAACTACCAGGCGCCGCCGAGCCGCTGAAGCACCATCGCAAACAGCATAGGCACCGACAGGATCACATTTGTCCGGCTGAAAACCATTGCAGTGACGGCTGATTTCGCTTTCGTGTCGGCATCGGCTTCGACAAGGCCGAGCGCCTTTTTCTGGTTGGGCCAGATCACGAACCAGACATTGAACGCCATGATCAGCGCAAGATACATGCCGATGCCGATCAGGCGAAACCCTTCCTGAAAGGTAAATGCCTGATGCGCATAACCGTTCAGCCATGCCACGAGCAGCCCGGCGACGACCGTCACGAGCGCGGCATAGCGAAACCAGAACAGCGCTTTTGGCGCGATATATTTGGACACCCCGGGTTTCAATTCGGCTGGAATTGTCGGCATTGTCGGGATTTGGACGAAGTTGAAATAGTAAAGCAGCCCGATCCACATCGTGCCGGTAATAACATGCACAAACGTGACCCATCCTGCCCAATTCGCGCCATCATATCCGCTTGCTGACATCGACCAGAAGAGCAGCGCAAACATCAACGCAAAGCCGACGATGACGACTGCATTTAGATTTGCGAAAAACTTTGTCATTGCGACACCCCTGACCGATTGATGTTTGCGCTCTAGCAGCCCATTTGCATGCTGTCACCCGATGGAGCGCTGAAATGGCCGACCCCACTCTCGATGAAATGCGCGCAATTCTCGCTGCGGAATTGCCGCAACATGCCGCATTCGACGGGTGGACATCCGAAGCACTGGCGCTGGCTGCGGAAGCGACCGGCATCGATCCGGCAGTTGCGGCGCTGGCGTTTCCGGGCGGCGCGATGGACATGATTGACGCATGGTTCGCGCATGTCGATGGCGCAATGCTGACGCGGCTGTCGACCGAAACACTCGCGGCAATGAAAGTCCGCGCGCGGATAACCGCTCTTGTCGAAGCGCGGCTCGATTTGTTGCAGGAGGATATCGAAGCATTGCGTCGGGCACTTGCCGTGCTGGCACTGCCGCAAAACTTGCCGCGTTCTGCGCGATTGGGATGGCGAGCTGCCGATGCGATGTGGCATGCTGCGGGCGACACCGCGACCGATCTCAACCATTATTCGAAGCGGGCGATCCTCGGCGGCGTCTATATGGCGACGATCCTGGCAATGATGGATGACACGAGTGACGGCTATGCCGACACCCGTGCTTTTCTAGGACGGCGGATCGACGGCATCATGCGTTTTGAAAAGGTAAAAGCCCGCTTTTCGCACAGTGCGCCCGAGCGTTTGAGCCTCGGGCGCTTTCTCGGGCGGCTACGCTACCCGGCGGTTTAGGACTCGCTGACGATGTAAACCATTGCCGGGCGCCACCGCGTCCGCAAGCTCATTCCGGCAGTATGACGTGCGGTCGTTCCAAGGACACCCGTTCGATTTCTTGGGCGGCCACAGTCTGATTAAACCGGACACCGCCCCGGCCGATGCCGCCGCAGGACGCATTAACACCAACACTGATACTCACCCCGAAAACATGGCGCTTGGCTTTGACCGGGTCGATTTTTGATTGTGCGACGCCATTTTTTCGCCAGTGCTGGAAATGCCGACGCGATAATGATAATCGCTCGCAATGACGCTCGCTGAATTGCCGTTTGCTCAGGAAGCCACGATCCGTGCGATCGACTGGACTGCCCTGTCAGAGCGCGATGGTCGGCGATTGCGTGAACTCGGTTTCGATGAAGGCGTCGCGGTCGAGCCGCTGCACGGTGCCGGGTTCATCGCGCGCGATCCGCTGGCCGTGCGCATCGGCAGGATGACAGTTGCTATCCGTCGCGCGCATGCCGCCGCGATCGATGTCGATCCGGTCCGATGAACGCGCCAGCCTCGATCACGACCACGCCGATGGTTGCCCTGGTCGGCAATCCGAACGCCGGCAAATCGGCGCTGTTCAACGCATTGACCGGCGCGCGACAAAAAGTCGGCAATTATCCCGGCGTGACTGTCGAACGGCATGCAGGCCGCCTGACCTTGTCCGATGGCCGCCCGCTCGAACTCGTCGATTTGCCGGGCACGTACAGCCTGACGCCGTCGAGTCCCGATGAGCGTGTTACCCGCGACGTCGTCATGGGTCGTCAGGCAGGCGAACGGGTACCCGCGGCGCTCATCATCGTCGTCGATGCCTCAAACCTCGACAATCATCTGCGCTTTGCGATGGAATTGATCGCACTGGGGCGGCCGACTGTGGTCGCGCTTAATATGGTCGATCTGGCGACGCGTGACGGACTGACAATCGATGTTCCTGCACTCGCGCAGTCGCTTGGCGTTGCGGTCGTCCCAACGGTCGCCGTGCGCAAACGCGGTCTCGACGATCTGCGCGTGGCGCTGGATGCGCTCGTGATGGGCGCACCGGTTCAAACGCTGGCCGGTGCGACGCTTTCCGAACCGACGTTGACCGAACGACAGCGCCACGCGCGCCGAATTGCCAAATCGGTCACGATCGAAACCAGTCCCGCGCGTCGCTGGACCGAAGGCATTGACCGAATTGCACTGCATCCGATCGCCGGACCGATGATCCTTGCGGCCATCATGTTCATGATGTTTCAGGCAGTGTTTTCGCTCGCTGCCGTACCGGCCGACCTGATCGACGGCGGCATTGGCGGGTTGCAGGACGCAATCAAGGCCGCAATGCCGGCAACGATTTTGCGATCGCTGATCACCGACGGGATCGTCGCGGGCGTCGGCGCGGTTGTCGTTTTCCTGCCGCAAATTCTCATCCTGTTTGCGTTTATCCTGATTCTCGAAGCCAGCGGTTATATGGTCCGGGCGGCGTTTTTGATGGACCGCCTCATGGCCAGCGTCGGACTGTCGGGCCGGGCTTTCATTCCGCTGCTGTCGAGCTTTGCTTGTGCAATTCCCGGGATCATGGCGACTCGTACCATCGAAGACCCCAAGGACAGGCTGACAACGATCCTGATTGCGCCTTTGATGACGTGCTCGGCGCGGCTTCCTGTTTATGCCGTGATCATTGCCGCATTCATTCCGGCGCGCAATATCGGCCCGGGCATCGGGTTGCAGGGGCTGGTCCTGTTCGGGCTTTATGCGTCGGGCATCGTCGGCGCATTGCTGGCTGCGCTTTTGCTCCGTCGGACTGTCACGAAGGGTCCAGCGCAGGGATTCATGATGGAGATGCCCAAATATCAATGGCCGCGTCCGGGCGACTTGCTTCTTGGTTTGTGGCAGCGCGCGTGGGTTTTTCTGAAACGCGCAGGCACGATCATTGCGCTGACGACCGTCATATTGTGGGCTTTACTAAGCTTTCCTCGTGCGCCGATTGGGCAAAGCCAAATCGATTATAGCATCGCCGGGCGCATTGCCGACGGGCTTGCGGTCATTGTCAGACCGATCGGCTTCGATCGTGATATCGCACTGGCGCTGATCCCTGCGATGTCGGCGCGCGAAGTCGCCGTTTCGGCGCTGGCCACAGTCAATGCCATCGATACCCCCGACGAAGGCGCACGCGACCAGTCGCTCGCGCAATCACTGCGCAGCAAATGGAGTCTGGCGACTGCACTTGCTTTCCTTGCGTGGTTCGTTTTTGCGCCGCAGTGCATTTCGACGATCGCCGTTGTCCGGCGCGAAACGAACGGGTGGAAATGGCCCGGGTTCATGCTGTTATATCTTTTCACGCTCGCCTATATCGCCGCGGGAGCAACATATTGGACCGCGCGCGCCTTTGGGCTGTAAGCGGCAGTATTTAGGGAGAAAATCGTGGCAGGTTCACTGAATAAAGTCATGCTGATCGGCAATCTGGGTAAAGATCCCGAAGTTCGCAGCTTTCAAAACGGCGGCAAAGTCTGCAATTTCAGCATCGCGACCGGCGAGACTTGGAAAGACAAGAATACCGGGGAAAAACGCGAAAAAACCGACTGGCACAACATCGCGATTTTCAACGAAAACCTTGTTCGCATTGCCGAACAATATCTCAAAAAAGGCTCGAAAGTGTATATCGAGGGCTCGCTTCAGACGCGCAAATGGCAGGACCAGTCGGGGGCGGACAAATTCACGACCGAAGTCGTGCTTCAGAATTTTAACGGGACACTCGTGCTACTCGATCGCGCCGATGGCGGCAGCGGTGGAAGTGGCGGCGGATCGCGTGGCGGCGGCGGTTACAATCAGGACGATAGCGGCGGTTTTGGCGGAGGGTCGCGCGGTGGTGGATCGACGAGACCAAGTGCATTCGACAGCGACCTCGACGACGACGTGCCGTTCTAGAGCGCAACGGGTTCTTTCAGTGGTCGGATGCGCGCCTAAAATGACATTGCGGCATAGACCCGCGAAAGGTCGCCCTGCCATTCGCCATGATACGCGTCGAGCAATCGCTGTGCCGGCACTTTGCCCGACGCGACAATTTCGTGCAGCGGATTGAGATAACTCTGCTCGCTGTCACCGGCGCCGTTCAGATATCCACGTGATTTCAGGCCAGCATCAGCGATTTTCAGGACTTCGCGCGCCAAACTGTGCAGGGTGTTGCCACCGGGCGCCATTGCATCGAGCGCACGTTGCGGGACTTCGTCGCGGAGAGTCTGTTGCTCGGCGATTGTCCAATCCTTGATCAGATCATAAGCAGCATCGAGCGCAGTCTGGTCATAAAGGATGCCGACCCAGAAGGCAGGCAGCGCACAGATCGTCGACCACGGCCCGCCGTCGGCCCCGCGCATTTCGAGGAAGCTTTTCAGCCGCACTTCGGGAAATGCCGTCGACAAATGGTCGACCCAGTCGCTCACCGTCGGCTTTTCGCCGGGCAGGACCGACAATTTGCCATCGATAAAGTCGCGGAAACTCAGACCCGCGGCGTCGATATAACCACCGCCGCGAAACGCGAAATACATCGGCACATCGAGCATGTAGTCGGCATAGCGCTCGTAGCCGAAGCTTTCGTCGAACACGAATGGCAACATGCCGGTGCGCTGCGGATCGGTGTCGGTCCAGATATGGCTACGATAGCTGAGGTAGCCGTTGGGCTTGCCTTCGAGGAACGGCGAATTGGCGAACAGCGCTGTCGCAAGCGGTTGCAGCGCAAGCGAGACGCGAAACTTCTTCACCATGTCGGCTTCGGACGAATAATCGAGATTGGTCTGGATGGTGCAGGTGCGCAGCATCATGTCGAGGCCCATGCTGCCAACGCGCGGCATGTGATCGAGCATGATCCTGTATCGGCCCTTGGGCATGATCGGCAGCTCGGCGCGAGTCTTGTCGGGCCACAGGCCGAGTCCGAGGAAGCCGAGCCCGAGTTCGTCACCGACTTGTTTGACCTGGTTCAGGTGCCGGCCCGCTTCCGCACAGGTCTGATGCAGATTTTCAAGCGGTGCCCCTGACAGTTCGAACTGGCCTGCGGGCTCGAGACTGACGCTGCCATCAGTGCCCGACAAGGCAATCGTCTTGCCGCCTTCGTCGACCGGCGCCCAGCCAAAACGCGTCAGCCCCTTTAACAAGTCGAGAATGCCCCCCGGCTCGTCATATGACGGTGCGCGCTGATCGATAGTCCGATAAACGAATTTTTCGTGTTCGGTGCCGATCCGCCAGTCGTGCTTTGGCTTTTCGCCTTGCGCAAAAACACCGATAAGGTCGGCCTTGCTCTCGATCACCGGGTCACGTTTGGCAGAGGTCGTGCGCGTGCTCATGTTCCGCCCCTAGACTGCCGATCCCGGTCGATCCAGTAGCAATCGAAGACACGCGCTGTCTCGGGTTCATCCTTTCGAAACCATGTTGGCCGCACTACCGGCCAATGACGACGCGACACAAGATCATCGCCACTGCTGTGCTTGCCCTCGTGCCGGTCGCGGCATCCGCTGCTTGTCCCACGGCCAATCAATACGGCTTTGTTTTCAATAGCCAGGCGGCGGCGACACTCAATTATGCGCAAAGCTATGTCTATACCGCGACCAACCCGTCGGCGCAGAGCTTGAATTTCACTGTCAGTTTTCTGACCAACGGCCTGACGTCGTCGGTCATTGCCGGTGCGCAAATGCCCGCGATCAGCACCCTGATCAACGACGATAACACAAGCCGGTTTTTGATCGTTGGCGGCATATTTGCCGGACGAACCGCTGACGTCGCGGTGAACAATCGTGTCGTCGTGACGACATTCACCTTTCCGACGCCGGTTCGCGACGTCACGATCACCTCGAGTGATATTGATTTCACGACAAATCAGTTTCGCGACTGGTTCATGGCGGTCGGCCGTAATGGTGCCAACAGCTATATTCCAACGCTGACCACGCCCTTTGGTCAAACCAACAATTCGGGTCCGTTCACCAATGCATCGTCAGCGTTGACGCTTGGCCCGGTCGCGACGCCGGTTGCCGTATCGGCAGCGCAGGCTGCTGGCGTCGGGGCGAGCCCCAACAACAACAATACCGGCGACATAACGCTGTCATTTGCTCAGCCCGTGACGTCAGTCGAGATACGATATGGCAATTATCCATTGCAGTCAGGGGAAACCGCAACGGGTCAGCAAGGCATCGGTATCAAGGGCGTCAGTTTTTGCCCGATGCCTCAGATCAATCTCGTCAAAAGCAACGTGCCGTTTTCCGACCCGGTCAACGGCACGGCAAATTCAAAAATGATCCCCGGCGCCGACGTCGACTATACGATCACGCTTTCGAACAGCGGCGGCAGCCCGGTCGATGTCGACACGTCGGTCGTCGGCGACACGCTTCCCGCCGACGTAATCTTTTTCAACGGTGACATCGATCCTGCAACAGCGGGAATCCAGAATTTCGTCTTTACGCCCGGTTCGAGCGGGCTGTCGCTCGGCGCAGGCAACATTGTCTATCTGAATGCGCTTGGCACTCCGATTACGCCGTCGGCGGGTTATGATCCCAACGTGCGGACCGTGCGCTGGTCGCCGCAAGGTGCCATGGCCGCCGATTCCTCGGCGACCATCCGCTTCCGCACGCAAATCAAATAGCGTTAACGCCCGCCGGTCCGCCGGACTGCCGATTTGTGCGCGCCGACGCCGCCGGGGCGTCGCGGAAAATGGCGTTTGGGTTCATCGCTGCGCGGTGCGTCGCGACGGCCACCGCCACGACCCGGGGGAGCCTTGGAAGGCACGGGCTTAGGGAGTGCCGCGCGCAATTCGGCAAAATTCGGTGGCAGCGGCGCTGGTGTCAGCGGAATGCGCGTCAGGCGCTCGATCTGCTTGAGCAATCCCTTTTCCTCGCCATCGACGAAGCTGACCGCAATGCCGCTCGCCCCGGCGCGCGCCGTGCGGCCGATGCGGTGGACATATTGCTCGGCGACGTTGGGCAAGTCGAAATTGAAGACATGGCTGACGCCCGAAACGTCGATCCCGCGCGCCGCAATATCGGTTGCGATCAGAATCTTGATGTCACCCTTTTTGAATGCGTCCAGAGCGTCCATACGCGCGTTCTGCGATTTGTTGCCGTGGATTGCGGCCGAACGTATGCCCGCCGCGGCCAGATTTTTCACGATCTTGTCGGCGCCATGCTTGGTCCGGCTGAAGACTAGCGCGCGCTCGATCGGCTCGTTCTGGCAGACGATCGTGAGCAGCGCCATTTTCTCGGCCGCGTTGACGAAGGTCACATATTGCTCGACGCGTTCGGCAGTCGAGGCAATCGGCGTGACCGAAACCTGAACCGGATCGGTGAGGAACCGCGCGCCGAGTTCGGCAATCGACTTAGGCATTGTTGCCGAGAAGAACAGCGACTG
>JANLWD010000035.1:0-7002 GCA_031364345.1 Sphingomonas sp. | reverse complement strand
CACGTCAGGGGTCGTCAACCCATTCGACAAGCTGTCGTTCGACGTTAGCTATCGTGCCGACGTCAGCGGCATCCACAACAGCGCTCTGGTGTCGCCGACAATCAGTTACGTGACGCCATTGTCGCGCCGGACGCTGGCATTGCTTGCGGTGTCGGCCGAACATGTCGGCGCAAAATATGGTCAGACCTATTTCGACGTGCCGACGACGGCAAACACAAGCGGCCTCGCACCCTATGGCGTGCGCGGAGCGGGCTGGAAAAATGTCGGTGGCAATGTTTTGCTCGTCCAGTCGCTCGGCGCGGATATCCGAAAAGGGTGGAGCGTGTTCGCATTCGGTGGCTATTCGAAAATTCTCGGCAAATATGCGCGCTCGCCGATCGTGGCGGACGCGGGATCGGCCAATCAGTTCATCGGCTTTGCAGGGCTGGCATATACGTTCTGACGCGGCTAGAACTGGTATCATCCCCGGGGAGCCAAGTGGCTGAGAGGTGCGCGTAACGTCGCACGACCCGCTGAACCTGATCCTGTTAACGCAGGCGTAGGGAGGGAGCGGACGATGAAACGCCGCGCTCTCCTGATTCGAATGGAGAGCAATTATGGCCGATTATTCCGCACCATCCCCCAAGGTTACGACCGGCCCGATCCGAGGCAGCCGGAAAATCCATGTCGGCCCTTTGAAAGTCGCGATGCGCGCGATCGACCTCGAACCGTCATCGGGCGAGCCGCCGCTGAATGTCTACGACACCAGCGGGCCCTATACCGACCCGTCGGTTCAGATCGAGATCGCCAAAGGCCTGCCCGAATTGCGCGCCGACTGGATCCGCGCTCGCGGCGATGTCGAAGAGATACCGCAACGCGAAGTCCGTCCCGAAGACAATGGCCAGTTGGGCCCTGACCGCAGTGGCGGCGTCGATCCCTTTCCCAATGTGCGCAAGACCGTGCTGCGTGCCAGGCCTGGCATGAACGTCAGCCAGATGCATTATGCGCGGCGCGGCATCATCACGCCCGAAATGGAATATGTTGCAACGCGCGAGAATCTCGGCCGTGCCCAACTGAAAGAAGCCGCCGCCCGCGACGGTGAAGACTGGGGCGCCGAAATCCCCGATTATGTGACGCCCGAATTCGTGCGCAGCGAGGTCGCGCGCGGCCGCGCCATCATCCCCAACAACGTCAATCATCCCGAAAGCGAACCGATGGCAATCGGGCGCAATTTCCTCGTCAAGATCAATGCCAATATCGGCAACAGTGCGGTCGCCAGCGACGTTGCCAGTGAAGTTGACAAGATGGTCTGGTCGATCCGCTGGGGCGCGGACACCGTGATGGACTTGAGCACGGGTCGCAACATCCACGACACGCGCGAATGGATCGTCCGCAATTCGCCGGTCCCGATCGGCACGGTACCGCTATACCAGGCGCTGGAGAAAGTCGGCGGCGTTGCCGAAGACCTGACTTGGGAAATTTTCCGCGACACTCTGATCGAACAGGCCGAACAGGGCGTCGATTATTTTACGATCCACGCTGGTGTCCGCCTTGCCTACGTCCCGCTTGCCGCCAAGCGCGTCACGGGCATCGTCAGCCGCGGCGGCAGCATCATGGCGAAATGGTGCCTGTTTCACCACAAGGAGTCGTTTCTCTACGAACATTTTGAAGAGATTTGCGACATCATGAAAGCCTATGACATCGCCTTTTCGCTGGGCGATGGCCTGCGCCCCGGAAGCATCGCCGATGCCAATGACGAAGCGCAATTCGCCGAACTCTACACGCTCGGCGAACTCACCAAAATCGCGTGGAAACATGATATCCAGGTTATGATCGAAGGCCCGGGCCACGTGCCGATGCACAAGATCAAGATCAACATGGAAAAGCAGCTCGAAAGCTGTGGCGAAGCGCCCTTCTATACGCTCGGGCCGCTCACGACTGATATCGCGCCCGGTTACGACCATATCACCAGCGGCATTGGCGCAGCGATGATCGGCTGGTTCGGCTGTGCGATGCTGTGTTATGTCACGCCCAAGGAGCATCTGGGGCTTCCCGACCGCGACGATGTCAAAGTTGGCGTCGTCACCTACAAGCTGGCCGCCCACGCGGCGGACTTGGCAAAGGGCCACCCCGCCGCACAGATGCGCGACGACGCCCTTTCAAAAGCCCGCTTCGAATTCCGCTGGCGCGACCAGTTCAACCTGAGCCTCGATCCCGAAACGGCCGAGCAATATCATGACCAGACCTTGCCTGCAGAAGGCGCGAAGACCGCGCACTTCTGCAGCATGTGCGGGCCCAAATTCTGCAGCATGAAAATCAGCCAAGAAGTGCGCGAGTTTGCCAAGCTGCAAAATCAGGGCAGCGAAAGTTTCATCGCGGCCGAAGAAGCCGAAGCAGGCATGGCGACAATGGCGCAGGAATTCAAAGCGGAAGGCGGCGAACTCTACATCCCCGCGCAGTAAACGTCGGCAGCGATCGGCAGCGCTCAGTCGCGCAGCAGTTCGTTGATCGCGGTTTTCGCGCGGGTTTGCGCATCGACCCGCTTGACGATCACGGCGCATGACAAGCTGGGTCCGGGTGAGCCGTCGGGCAACGGCTTGCCCGGCATCGCGCCCGGTACGACGACCGAATATGCGGGCACGCGACCGACGAAAATCTCGCCGGTCGCGCGGTCGATGATTTTCGACGTGGACGAAATGAACACACCCATCGACAACACCACGCCGCGTTCGACGTGCACGCCTTCGACAACTTCGCTGCGCGCACCGATGAAGCAATCGTCCTCGATGATGACGGGTCCGGCCTGCAGCGGTTCGAGCACGCCACCGATGCCGACGCCGCCCGACAGATGGACGTTTGCGCCGATCTGCGCACAGCTGCCGACCGTTGCCCAGGTATCGACCATCGTTCCCGTGCCGACACGCGCGCCGATGTTGATGAAGCTCGGCATCAGGACGACATTGTTCGCGATATAGGCACCGTGGCGGACGATACTGCCCGGAACCGCACGAAAGCCGGCGTCGCGAAAGCGGGCGGCATCCCACTGCGCGAATTTGGACGGCACTTTGTCCCACCAACTGGCATCGCCCGGGCCGGGCATGATGCGATTATCATTCAGACGAAACGAAAGCAGGACCGCTTTTTTGAGCCACTGATTGACCCGCCACGCATCGCCGACCGGTTCGGCAACGCGCGCGCTGCCGTTGTCGAGCATGTCCAGCGCCGCCACGACCGCATCGCGGACAGCACCGGTGGTGGCGGGTCCAATCGTGTCCCGTGCTTCCCACGCAGCGTCGATCGTTGCTTCGATGTTCATGCAAATTCCCCGGTAATTTCGTGCAGCCAGTCGCTCAGATCGCCAATTTCATAATCGACATAGGACGGGCACGCTGCACCGCCCGCTTGTTCGGAACCATTGTTGATCCAGACCGTCGTCATGCCGAGTGCCTTGGCCGGCGCGAGATTGCGGACCATGTCCTCGACGAACAGCGCCGACGCGGGATCGATCGCCCAGCGGGCGCACATCGCGGCATAGCTGGCAGGCGCGGGCTTCGGCACATAATCCATCGCGTGAATGTCGTGGATCGCTTCGAAGCTGGTGCCGAGGCCGAGCCGGTCGAGCACGCGCTGAGCATAGGGCGCGTCGCCATTGGTAAAAACGAGCTTGCGTCCCGGCAGCCGCGCGATGTTTGCGACCAGCCGCGCATCGGCATCAACGCGGTCGAGTTCGATGTCGTGGACATAGTCGAGAAATTCGTGCGGATCGGTATCATGATCGGCGATCAGTCCGGCGAGCGTCGTGCCATAGTCGCGGAAATAGGATTTCTGCACGCGGTGGGCTTCGGCATGATCGACCCCGCGCAGATTTGCGATGTAATCGGTCATCTTGGCATCGATCAGCGCGAAAAGATTCGTCGCCGCCGGGTAAAGCGTATTGTCGAGATCGAATATCCACGCATCGATGTGCGCCAGCCGAGCAGTCATGTTTGTCCCCTTACCGTAGCAATCGGGCGCTACGCCACGTTAATCTTGGCACAAGCTCTGGCGGCTAATATCGTCCATCGACAAACGAAGGATCAGCGGATGCGCATGCGGGGATTTTTGCTGATCGCGAGCAGCTTGCCGCTGTTAACTCTTGCGGCATGTGGTGGCGGGTCAGCCGTATCGTCGACACCCAATGTTCCACCAGTCGCGCCAGTCCCCGTGCCGCCCCCGCCGCCCCCACCGACCGGGAATTTCAATACCGCCGAATTTGCGCAGTCGAATGCCGCCGCTCAGGCTCAGGCACTTTCCGCTTATCAGGCGGGCGCAAGCGGCGCCGGCGTCACGGCCGCCGTCATCGACAGTGGTATCGACCGCACCAGCACCGAGTTTTCGGGGAAAATCTCTAATCTTTCGGCCGATCTGGCCGGCGCGCGCGGTATTCAGGACCAGGGCGGACATGGCACTGCCGTCGCCAGTGTCCTGCTTGCCGCAAAAAACGATATCGGCATGCACGGCGTTGCATTCGGCGCGACGCTGCTCGTTGCACGGACCGACACGCCGGGCAGTTGTTCGAACACGACCGGTCCCGATTCGGGGTGTTCGCATGCCGACAACAACATCGCGCGTGGCGTCGATCTTGCGATTGGCGCAGGTGCGCGCGTCATCAACATGTCGCTGGGCGGGTCGCCCGCCAACGCGACGCTGCGCGCGGCGATCGGGCGCGCAACCGCCGCGGGCATCATCATCGTCATTTCGGCCGGTAACGATGGCGACACCAATGCAGCCGCGGCGGCAAACCCCGATCCATTGGCACAGATCGCGACCGACCCTATCGCGCGCGGGCTCGTTCTGATTGCCGGCGCAACCGATTCGAACCGGAACATCGCCAGTTTTTCGAACCGGGCCGGAACCGGTGCGGCCTATTACCTGACCGCGCTCGGCGTTCGAGTGCGTGCCAACGACGAAACGGGAACCGCCTTTTTGTGGAGCGGCACGTCATTTTCAGCGCCAGTCGTCTCAGGCGCAGTGGCATTACTGGCGCAGGCGTTCCCCAATCTGTCGGGTGCACAAATCGTCGACCTGCTGTTGCGCACGACAACCGACCTCGGGCTGACCGGAACCGATGCGGTTTATGGCCGCGGTGAGTTGAACATCGCCCGCGCTTTTGCGCCGCAAGGGCAAACCTCGCTCGGGACATCGCGGGTCGCGATTTCGCTAACCAACAACGGCACGCTGTCGGCGCCGATGGGCGATGCCGGACAGGCGGGCATGACGACGGCAATCCGTGACAGTTACGGCCGCGATTATACTGTCGATTTGTCGCCGACGCTGGCGCGTGCGCCGCTGGCGCAATCGCTGGTCCCAGCGCTGACCGATGCGCGACGGCACTTCAATGCCAGCGGCGGCGCCGTTGCGCTCGCACTGTCAGTGGCCGACGCAACGCCCGAGCGCATGCTCCTCGATCAGCGCCAATATGGCAGCGCTCGCGCGCTTGCCGGATCGATCGCAACGCGCATCAATCGCGACACCTCGCTCGCACTGGGATTTGCCACCGGCAGTGACGGATTGGACCGCAGTCTGTCGGCGCAGCGGACGCCTGCGTTTCTTGTCGCAAATGGCAACCGCGGTATCGATAAAGCACCGCACGGGGCCTTTGCTGTCCGTCACAAAGTCGCCGGCATCGGCGTGACTCTGGCCGCGGAAACCGGCGATATGCAGCTGTGGGAACGGGGTGAATTCGGGGCCCGCAGCGATGGCTATCGGCGCTACGGCTATGGCGCGGTGACGTTGGGGGCCGATGGCGATGTCGGGCCATTTCGCCTGGGCGGCCGGCTGACGCGGATGAACGAGCGCGAAACCGTGCTGGGTGCGCGATTCCTCGGTGGACTGGGCGGGAACGGCGCGACGAGCTGGTTTGCCGACGCGCGTGCGGTGCTGACCCCGGCAAACAACTGGCGGATCGGCGCGGATTATCGGCGCGGCTGGACACTGATTCCGGCGGGCGTTGCGCGCGGCAATTCCACGCTGTCGTCGCGGGCGCTGGCGTTCGACGTGACGCGCACTGCGATCTTTACGCGTGAAGACAGTTTTTCGCTGCGCTGGTCCGAACCGTTGCGCATCACCGGTGGTGGCATTGCGCTGACCGGGCTCGATCTTATCAGCCTGACGCCGTCGGGCCGCGAGCGTGATGTCGAGGCGGTTTACGCATCAGCACTCGGGCCGGGCTGGCTGACGGTCAACAGTTTCTGGCGTCAACAGCCCGGGAATTTCGCGGCCGCGCCCGATGATCTTGGCGGGGCCGTGCGTTATTCGTTTAATTTCTAGACCGTGAAACTCTCGCCACAGCCGCAAGCGCCCTTGGCATTGGGATTTTCGAACACAAACCCGGCCGTAAAATCATCTTCGACCCAGTCCATGCGGCTGCCGATCAGATAGAGGATCGACCCGCCATCGACGAAGAATGTGCCGCCAGGCGTTTCGATCTTCTCGTCGAACGCCACGGCTTTGGTGACATAATCGACTGAATAGGCCAGCCCCGAGCAGCCGCGGCGCGGCGTCGAGAGCTTCACGCCGACCGCGTCGGCAGGCGCTTTCGCCATGAGGTCGGCGATCCGTTGTTCCGCGCTCGCAGTCAGCGTCAGCGCAGCGGGTCGAGCACGAGTGAGCGTTGTCATAGCATTCCCAATTCCAGCTTGGCCTCGTCGGTCATTTTGCCCGGATCCCATGCCGGATCCCAGACGAGATTGACTTCGGCAACACCGACGCCGGGCACTGCGCCGACACGCATCTCGACTTCCATCGGCATGGTTTCGGCAACCGGACAGTTTGGTGTGGTCAGCGTCATCGACACGGTCACATGCCCCTCATCGACTTCGACGCCGTAAATCAACCCGAGGTCATAGATGTTGACCGGGATTTCGGGATCGAAAATCTCCTTCAACGCATCGACGACGCGTTCATACAAGTCGCCGCCGGGTTCCTCGGGCGACAGTTTCGGCGGTTCGGCGCGCAGGAACCCATCCAGATAATCGCGTTTGC
>JANLWD010000034.1:0-3596 GCA_031364345.1 Sphingomonas sp. | reverse complement strand
ATTTCGATGCGCGACCGATTGCATCCGCACTACGCCCGATGGCATGAACAGGCACGCCGTGGCTGCCGAGTTCGCGGATCACGGTCAGACCGATCGGCGAATCGACACCCAGGACAATGGCCAGCGAGCGCGTCACCCGCGCTCATAGGCGACGGTTGCGACGGCTTGTTCGATCATGCGCTGCCCCGTGCGCCACCGGTCCGGGGCAAGCCGCGACGGCGGCGTCGTCGCTGTCCCAAGTGTCAGGCCGGCAAAGCCACTGGTTTCCAGCACCGGATTTCGCGCAATCGCGGCACACATCGCTTCGTAACGCGCGATGACGCTGCGGTTCGGACGTTTGCGGTCGCGGCTCATCATTTCGAAACTGTGCGTGACGATGCCGAACGCGGGGCGTGCCGTGTTCGCCGCATGGTCGAGCGCGGCTGCCATTTCGGTCGCGGACAATGCGCAAATCTGGACATGCCGCAAATGGCCGGGCCGATCCTCGATCGCCGCCACGGGGATTTCGGTGATGCCAAGCCGCGCGGCCGGATCGACCTGATCGACGGGCAGGGCGATGTTGCATGGATCGCCGAGGTAGGTTGGATTGAAACTTGCGTCCCAGATAAATCCGATCTGCGCCAGCGCCCGTAACGTGTCGTCGTTGGCACCGTAATTGCCGGCGCGAAACGCAACCGGTGGCGCCGCGCCCGCTTCGATCAGAGTGCGTCGGGCAAGCGCGATCAACGTGACCTGATCGTCGAAACCGAAATCTCCGATGCTTTGGCCCCGACGATCGCCGACGGGTTGGACATTGGCCCACGCCAGCCATTCGGGATGCAGATGCAATTGCACGTCATGTCCGCGCGCGACGATCGGCTGCACGATCCGTGCGATCACGTCGATCCCGTAAACCAGCGCCGGCATCGGATCGATGAAAAATACACCTGTCAGGGCGTGTGCGTCGAGCCGGTCCATCTGCCACGCCACGCCCCAGCCCGAACAGCCGATCGACTGCGCAAAATTGCTGTCGGCGTCGGTTCCGCGCTGGAACAACGCAGCCGACAATTCGGTGTCACAAGTGATCAGAACCTTCGTCACAGCGACTTTGCTTAGCCGCAACAGATAATAAAATCTTTACTGCAATCGATTGAACCCGATCGCGCACCATTCTGGCGTGTGCGTTCGACGAGCCGGGATATTTGACCCTGCTTTATCATTTGTAAGTGAATCGTCGCTAGCAATCGCCCTGCGTCGAGGGTCACCTCATAAATTAGCAGCAGAGCGAAGCGCCACAGGCCGCTCACTCCGCGCTCAGGAGCATCGCAATGGATTCGAGCGTTCGGAACGTCCTTTCGGAAAGTCGCGATTGTCCGCCGCGTCGGTCGAAATCGCCCAATGTCAAGATTTCGAAACTGCCGGCCCCGGTTGCCATCCTTCCCATACTCGGCCTCACGGCATGCGGCGCAGACGGCGGCGGCTCGGGGCAGGGTCCGACTGCGGGACCGACACCGCCGCCGCCACCCCCGGCACCACCGCCGCCCCCGCCACCCACATCGACACAGTCGGGGCGCTTTTTGGCCCAAGCAGGCATGGGATCGAGCGCGGCCGATATCGCATCGGTCACGGCAAAGGGTTTCGACGGCTGGCTGAGCGACCAATTCAATAAACCGCGCGCCACCAGTTTCTGGGACTGGCTGATCGCAAACGGCCACGGCACGATGGCCGACGTATTCACGCAAAATGGCTTTGATGCAGCCATCTGGAGCCAGCTGATCACGGGCGAAGATCAGCTTCGCCAGCGTGTCGGCGCTGCACTTTACAGCATTTTTGTCGTCAAAATCGACGATACCGAAGTTTACTGGCGACAGTTTTCGACTGCGGCCTACATGGACATCTTGTGGGATAATGCGTTCGGCAATTTCCGCACGCTGCTCGAAAAAATCACGCTCAGCCCGGCAATGGGCTGGTATCTCAGCTTGGCAAACAACAAAAAAGCCGATGCCAACGGATCGGTGCCCGACGAAAATTTCGCACGCGAAATCATGCAGTTGTTTACGATCGGGCTTTATCAATTAAATCCTGACGGCACGCAAAAACTTGCGAACGGCAAACCGATCGAAACCTATTCGCTCAGCGATGTTACCGGTCTGGCACGCGCGCTGACCGGCTGGTTCTACACCGGTTTCTTTGCGCGTGGCGGGCCCGATCATGTCCGCTTGCCGATGATCTATGACGTCGGCGCGCATGAAATGGGCGAAGCGAAATTCCTCGGCACGACAATACCGGCGGGAACCGCTGGTCCTGACAGTCTGAAGATTGTGCTCGACACGCTGTTTGCGCATCCCAATGTCGCGCCGTTTATTTCGAAGCAATTGATCCAAAAGCTTGTGACGTCGAATCCGACGCCTGCTTACGTCCAGCGCGTGGCAAGCATTTTCGAAAATAACGGCTCGGGTGTCCGCGGCGATCTTCGTGCGGTTGTCCGCGCCATTTTGCTCGACAGCGACGCCCGCAACGATGCCGCGGCGCTGGCGAGCACATCATTTGGCAAGCTGCGCGAACCGATGATGCGGTTTACCGCATGGGCGCGGGCATTCGGTGCCAAATCCCCGTCGAACGCATGGAAAATCGGCGACAACAGCGGCACGACCGGCTTCCTGTCGCAACAGCTCGGCCGCAGCCCCAGTGTTTTCAGCTTTTTCCGGCCGGGCTATGTTCCGCCCAATTCGGCAGTCGCGACGCAGAACATGGTCGCACCCGAATTTCAGATCGTGAACGAACAATCGACTGTTTTGTACATCACGTTCATGCACAAATCGCTTCGCGACGGCTGGGGCGATTTCAAGGCCGACTATAGCGAATATGTCGCAAAAGCCGCGGATTCGCAGGCGCTTCTCGACCTGATCAACCTGCGTCTTGCTGCCAATCAGGTCAGCGCTGCCACGCTCGCACAGATCAAGATGGCGGTCGACAGCATCCCGACGACGACGCCCGCTGATCTGCTGAACCGCGTTTACGTCGCGACGCTGGCGATCATGGCTTCCCCCGAATTTCTGATTTTGAAGTAGGATACTGGCACATGGCTTCCGAACAATCGCGCCGCGCTTTCCTGAAACGAACTGCCGCACTCGGCATCGCTGGCTCGGCCACGCCGTTCGTGATGAATCTGGCAACCATCGGCGAGGCCGCAGCAGCGGTGGCGACCGATTACAAAGCGCTCGTGTGCGTTTTCCTCTATGGCGGCAACGATTCCGCCAACACGCTCGTCCCCTATGATCAGGCGACGTACAATCTGTATGCGGCACTGCGCCCGAACATCGCAATCCCGCGCGCGTCGCTGGGTGCAACGGTCATCAAGCCGGTGACCGCGCTGCCGGGTGGTGTAGAATATGCGTTTGCGCCAGAGCTTGCGTCTTTGCTGCCGATTTTCCGGTCGGGTAAAATGGCGGCCGTCCTCAATGTCGGCACATTGATCCAGCCGACAACCAAAGCGCAATTTACCGCCGCAAGTGTGCCGCTGCCGCCCAAGCTGTTTTCGCATAACGATCAGCAATCGTTTTTCCAGGCGTCCTCGCCCGAAGGAGCAACGTCGGGATGGGGCGGTCGCATGGGCG
>JANLWD010000275.1:0-6887 GCA_031364345.1 Sphingomonas sp. | reverse complement strand
AGCAGCGCGACATTGGCGGCAAGCGGCCAGTGCGGTGCCACGCGCGCCGCAATCACCAGCCCAGCAAGCGCAATCGCCGAGCCGATGCAGCCCGCTACGGTCCAACTGCGCAATCCGCTCGCATCTTTGGCAAATGCCCGGCCGCCGACCCCGACGAGAATCATTCCCGCAAGCACTCCCATATGCTGCACGCCCGACAGCGACGTCGATTGCGATGGCGTCATTGCAAACATCAGACCCGCGAAAGGTTCGAGAATCATGTCCTGCATCGAATAGGCAAGCATCGAGACAAATACGAACAGGGTGAATGTCCGCGCCTCGCGATCGGCCAGCATTTCGGAGACTGCGCTGCCAAAGCCGATCGGCGCACGCCGTGGTTCGGCGGTCGGTGCCTTTTCCACGCCCCACACCGAAATCACTGCCACCACAAACGCCGCCGTTGCGACGCCGCATACGACCGCGACCAGCCGGTCGACCGAAAAGGGCTTGAGCATCTGACCAGCGATACCGGCAGTGATGATGATCCCGACGATCATCATGATCCACGTGATCGCTGCGGCCGCCGCGCGCTGATCGGGCCGCGTTTGCGTTGCCAGCACGGCAAGCAAAGACGTTCCCGCCGCCCCGACACCCGCACCGATCAGCGTGAACGCGAGCACTGCAAGCGCCATCGATCCGCTGACAGTTGCATAAATCGCAAGCATTGCGCCCGACGCGAGCACTGCCATCCCGCCGATGATCCACGGCGTCCGCCGCTGCCCCTTGTCCGATCCGTGCCCCCAGACGGGCCGCGAAAGCTGCACGGCATAATGCCATGCCACCAGCCCTGCCGGAACTGCTGCGGCCATTGCATATTCGACGACCATCACACGGTTGAGCAATGATGTGCATAGCATAACGATCGCGCCGATCGCAGCCTGAACCCCGCCGAGCCGAACGATCGCCGTCCAGCTCATATCGTGCCACCCAGACCGAGTGCGGCCGCGAGCATCCCGAGCACGTAAAGCGTCGTGCCGCTGGCATTATACCACGGCGCCTTGCCACGCGGATCGGCGAGCAGGCGCGTCATCAGCGCAAGCTGACCGAGGAGCAGCGCCGCGACGACCATTGCCGAAACTTCAAGTCCCCATCGCACGAGCAGTCCGACGACAACCACCTGCGGCACTGCCATCACGACGCAGGCCAGCCGCGCCGCATTGTCGACGCCCAGAACGACCGGCAACGACCGCACACCTGTCGCCGTGTCGCCTTCGACTGCCTTGAAATCATTGAGAGTCATGATGCCATGCGCGCCCAGACTATAGAGCCCCAGCACGATCAGAACATGCACCGGCGGCAAGCTGCCCAGCATGACGCTTGCGCCAGTAAACCAGGTCAGCCCTTCATAAGTCAGCGCGACAAGCGCCGGACCCCACCAGCCATCGGCTTTCAGCCGCAGCGGCGGCGCACTGTAAATCCACGCACAGATCAGCCCAAGCGTGGTGCCTGCGAGCACCCACGGCCCCGTTGTCCACGCCACAATCAGCGACAGCAGGGTACCGATAATCGCGATGCGCAACCCCCAGTTGCCTGCAATCCGCCCCGACGGGATGGGCCGGTTGGGCTCGTTGATCGCGTCGACATGCCTGTCAAACCAGTCGTTCACTGCCTGCGACGTCCCGCACACCAGCGGCCCCGTCAGCATTATACCCGCGAGCAAGAACGGCCAGCGGTCGGCAACCGGAATGCCCGACGACACGACACCGCACATGAACGCCCACATCGGCGGAAACCAGGTGATCGGCTTCATCAGTGCCAGCACGTCACGCGGGGCCGGGACAACCGCCTTGCGCAACAATGTGACCGACCCGACCATGAAGTGGAAGCTACGCTTGACACTTTATAGTGTCAATGGATTTGGACAGTTTTTGACGCGGTTGCGCTGAACTGTTTTGACGCACGATCAACAGAGGATCTGCGACGATTATTGCTGAGGACGATATGACTAACGGTCAGGAACCCGCCTGACTTGGTTGGCCCGTATCCAGTACGAGCCGGCGCGCCCTACTCCTCGTCAGGCCCCAGATTGCCAAGCCCGTGACGATGCAGTTTGGAATAGAGGCTCTGGCGGCTGACTCCGAGGATTTCGGCGGCCGATGCACGATTATCGGCCGTGTATGTCAACGCGGCTTCGATGCAAAGCCGCTCGATCAGATCGGTCGATTCGCGAACGATGTCTTTCAATGACATGCGCCCGACCAGTTCGGTCAGCTGCTCGACCGAGCGCGGCAAGTCGCGGCTGGCGGGTGGCAAGTCGCGCGATCGCCGTGCGACGACGCGAATGCTGAAACCATAAACGTCGCCTTCGGCACTTGGCACCGATACCGCCGATACTTCGACTTCTTCCTGACCCCCGTCGGCGGCGCGCATGATTGTCGCGACGCTGCGTGCGGCGCCATGTTCGCGAACTTGCGCAATGATCAGGTCGAGGTCGATTCCCGCCCGCCCGATATAGGCGCCCAGCGGCGTGCCGCGCACACGTTCAACCGATGCCATATGCGTCAGGTCGATGAACGCCAGATTGGCCGCGATTACGGTCATCGACGCATCGGCAAGCACGAAAGCATCGGGCATCCGCGTCATGACATCGACCATCTGGACGTCGCCCTGCGCCTCGCGCGCCGAGTCGCCGCCGTCGATGCGGATCAGATAATAACTCGCCTGATCCTGCCGGAAAACGCTTGCCGAAAGGACGACGCTGCCGCGTCCGCCGGGTAGCGCGAGCGCCATCGGTGGCTGATCGGCAGCACTGACAGCACCCAGATAAAGGACCAGCGCTTCATGCGCTTGCGGATCGGCAATCGACGTCAGCGTGCGCCCCACGAGGCTGCCCTCATGCGCGCTCAGCAGCCGTGCAGCAGCGGGATTGGCTTCGCGAATGCGGCGGCTGTCGGCTTCGACGACAAGGATCGCGTCGGCGGCGCGCTCGAACAGCATGCGATAGCGCGACTCGGCCTGACGCAGCCGGAGATAATCGCGCTCGAGCGACTGCTGCGCTTGCAGCAACCGTTGCTGAAGCACGGCATTGGCCCGCAAATCGCGACCAATCGCAATTGTATGCCCGTCATTGCCCGACGGCAGTGCCCAATAACGCACCGGCACATCACCCGTCGATGTCGGATGATTGACTTGCCGCCAGCGCGTCGGTTTCGCCGATGCGACTGCTGCAAGCATATCCTCGACTTTGCCGCGGCTGTCCGAATTGACGATGTCGAGCCAGGGGCGACCGATCCAGCTGTCCGAACCCTCGATCCCCATTTCATGACTGGCCAGCGCGAAATCGATCACCACGCCCTTGGCATCGATGATCAGGACGAGGTCGCCCGCCGCCTCGGCAAGGCGCGCAGCGGAGCCGACATCGAGCGCGCCCAGCGTGTGCTGGGGATTGCGCAGCGGAACAGCGAGAGCGGAAGCAATATTCATGACTGGCCAGCTGGCCCTTTACGCAAAAACTAGACGCAGGAATCGCTGCGCGCGACAAGCGCTTCTACCAAATCACCGGCAACTTCGAGTGCGTGCCGCGCATCATGTGCCGTCCCGTCGGCGCCCAATTGCGTCGCCAGATCAGGTTCTTCGTTGAAAATCCGCCCCCCGACCATCACGGCGATGTTCGGATTGCGCGACACGCTGCGTATGCCATTTATGACCGACGGCACCGTTTCGCAATGACGGTCACCCGTTACCGTCAGGCCGATGAGATCGAATTCGTTTGCCGCGACGAGTGCGAGCAGTTGCGACGTATCGCATTCGGTGACCAGTTCGGTTGCCCATCCCGCACGGCGAAACACATCTTCGACCAGCACCGTGCCAAAACTATGCTGTTCGCCGGGCATGACCGAAAACACCGCGCGGCGCGGCGCATCGCCACCCGTCCGGCGCACCGGCACACGCGACGACAATTCGCGAACAACTTCCTGCAACCGCCACAACGCCATGGTGACAGCGATGAAATCGGCATCATCTTCGTCCCACATCACCCCAAGATGACGAGCCGACGGCGCGAGCAATTCGACGAAAATCGTGTCGACCGAAACGCCGCGATCCAGAAAAATCTCGATATGATCGAGCAGCGCACAGGCCCCGTGGTCGATCGCAAGCGGCGCAAAGCTTGCAGCTTCGGCAAGGCTGATGTGCCCCCGGTCGACAATGACCGGCACGTCGATCAGTTCGTCGCCACGATGCGCCACGATCAGGCGGGGAATGATTTCGCGTTCGACCAGCGCATCGAATGTTTGCGGTGGCACAGAATTTTCGGGCGCACTTTGCTTTTCGGGCGCGCTTTGCGACGGCACCGTCGACTTGCGTCGCGCGATATTGCGCAGCATCGGCGCTGCTGACCCCGCCTTCGCTATCGACCGCACGATCCCGTAAACACTTGCCATCCGGGTTCTCCCGACCCTGTGCCGGAGCGCGAATATGCCGCGCCCTCCGAGCTGGTCAAATCAAACCGCTCCCGACGACCCGCACGATATGGCGCTTGCCGATTGGTTGCAACGCCCCCGTAACACAAAAATATCTTCTGTGTAAATTATTTTGGACGTCAAAATGATTTGACACTTGGATGACGGCGGGGCAGTCTCGAAATCAGGAGGCGGTTGCACAAAATATGGAGTCGAAGCGGCCCTTATACAGCGTCGAAGAACGTGCCCGGCGCGACGCGTCGGTCTGGACGCTGGTTCAGGGCATTCTGGCTCCCGTGCAATTCGCGATCTTCCTGATCAGCCTTGTTCTCGTGCTCCGCTTTTTGAGCAGTGGCGACGGCGCAGCGGCGGCCGCAACCTCAGTCGTCGTCAAGACACTGGCGCTTTACACGATCATGATCACCGGCGCGATCTGGGAAAAAGCCGTATTCGGACGATATCTGTTCGCGCCTGCTTTCTGGTGGGAAGATTTCTTCTCGATGTTCGTCATCGCGCTTCATACCGCCTATCTCGCCGCATTCTGGTTCGGCATCGGCACTGAAGTCGACCGCATGATGATCGCGCTCGCAGCTTACGCGACTTACGTCATCAACGCCGGACAGTTTCTGCTGAAACTCCGCGCCGCGCGCCTTCAGTCAGTACCCAATATGGTGGCTGCATGAGCGGCGTCATGCCCGCCGCGACTGCCGATTGCGCACCCGTTCTTCGTGAACGCGGCCAGCGCGAAGTATTTTGTGGCCTCACCGGCATCATCTGGTTGCACCGCAAGGTTCAGGACGCATTCTTCCTCGTCGTCGGCAGCCGCACCTGCGCGCATTTGCTGCAATCGGCAGCGGGCGTGATGATCTTTGCCGAGCCGCGTTTTGCAACGGCTATCATTGAAGAACGCGACCTTGCCGGCATGGCCGATTGCAACGAAGAACTCGACCGCGTCGTCGACAAGCTGCTGGCGCGTCGCCCCGACATCAAGCTGCTGTTTCTTGTTGGTTCGTGCCCGTCCGAAGTGATCAAGCTCGACCTCAGCCGCGCCTCGCAGCGGCTGAATGCCAAGCATGGCGGCGTGCGCGTGCTCAACTATTCGGGCAGCGGCATCGAAACGACGTTTACCGAAGGTGAAGACGCCTGCCTCGCCTCGCTCGTCCCCGAGCTGCCGATCGATCATAGTGGCGAACAAAGCCTGATGATCGTTGGCGCGCTTCCCGACGTGGTCGAGGACCAGTTCCTCCGCCTGTTCGACGAACTCGGCATTGGCCCCGTCCACTGCCTCCCCGCTCGCCGTGCTGCCGATCTGCCGCCCGTCGGCCCGAACACGCGCTTCCTGCTTGCCCAGCCATTCCTCGGCGAAACCGCGCGCGCGCTCGAAGATCGTGGTGCCGTCCGCCTCGATGCGCTCTTCCCGTTCGGTGCGGAAGGCACGACCAACTGGCTGCACGCGGCGGCTATTGCGTTCGGCATTGACGAAATGCACTTCCGCCAGGTCATCGCGCCGGGTCGTGCCCGCGCCAAGCAAGCCATCGCGCATTCGGCCGACAAGCTGAACGGCAAAAGCATTTTCTTCCTGCCCGATTCACAGCTGGAAATTCCGCTCGCCCGCTTCCTCGCCACCGAACTCGGCATGGTTCCGATCGAAGTTGGCACCCCTTATCTTCACCGCAAGCATTTGCGCCAAGAATTGGCACTGCTCCCCATCGAAACGACAATCAGCGAAGGGCAGGACGTCGATCGCCAGCTTGACCGCGTCCGCGCTGCCAAACCCGATCTTACCGTTTGCGGCCTCGGCCTTGCCAATCCGCTCGAAGCCGAAGGGCTGACGACAAAATGGGCGATCGAACTCGTGTTCTCGCCGATCCACGGTTTCGAGCAAGCCGGCGATCTCGCCGAACTTTTCGCCCGGCCGATGCGCCGCCGCGATGTGCTGAGGGTCTGATGCAGCTGACCGTCTGGACCTATGAGGGACCGCCGCATGTCGGGGCCATGCGGATAGCCACCGCAATGACCGGCGTGCATTATGTCCTCCACGCGCCGCAGGGCGATACCTATGCCGACCTGCTTTTCACGATGATTGAGCGGCGCGACAAACGCCCGCCCGTCACTTACACGACATTTCAGGCGCGCGATCTCGGCAAGGATACCGCCGAACTGTTCCAGAAAGCGGCGCGCGACGCTTATGAACGCTATCAGCCGCAAGCGATGCTGGTTGGTGCCTCATGCACTGCCGAACTCATTCAGGACGATCCCGGCGGCCTGATCGACGCGATGCGCCTGCCGATCCCGGTCGTCGCGCTCGAACTGCCGAGCTATCAGCGCAAGGAAAACTGGGGCGCGGCGGAAACTTTCTACCAGCTCGTCCGCACGCTTGCCGACAAGAGCATCGTCCGCAACCGCAACCTCCGCCCGCGCGCCAATCTGCTCGGGCCGTCGGCGCTG
>JANLWD010000271.1:0-2226 GCA_031364345.1 Sphingomonas sp. | reverse complement strand
CCCGCTGTCGCGCAGTCGCAGGGCGCTTTCGTGGTCGAGGAAACCGGACAGCGGTTTGGCCGCCTCGACGACGCCTTCAATGCGGTCGGCAAGGGCGAGGGAACTGTCGTCGTCGCGCCGGGCACTTATAAAGACTGCGCGATCTTTGGCGGTCAGAAAATAACGCTGCGTGCTGCAACACCATCGACCGTCATTTTCGACGGCGGTGCTTGTGCCGACAAAGCGACGCTCGTGCTCAACGGCATGAACGCCGTGATCGACGGAATCGTTTTTCAAAACATTGCCGTGCGCGATGGCAATGGTGCTGGCATCCGGCTCGAATGGGGCGATTTGTTGGTCACGCGTTCGACCTTTCGCAATTCGCAGGAAGGTATTTTAACGGGGACGTATCAGGCGGGCACGATCACCATCGAACGATCGACATTTTCAGGGCTTGGCGGATGCCCCGAAAGCGGATGCGCGCATTCGATCTATGTCGGCGGCTATGGCAAGCTGACTGTGTCGAAATGCCGGTTCGAACGCGGCACGGGCGGCCATTATGTCAAAAGCCGCGCTCCGGTGAATGAAATCATCGATTCGAGCTTCGACGACACTGGCGGCAAGAATACGAATTACATGATCGATCTGCCTGCCGGATCGGTCGGCCTGATCGCGCGCAATGAATTTGTCCAGGGTAGGGCGAAGGAAAATCATTCCGCACTCATCGCGGTTGCGGCCGAAGCGCGCGACAACCCCTCGGCAGGGTTGCGGATCGAAGCAAATACGGCCTCACTTGCTCCCGGCGCACCGCCCAATCCTGTTTTCGTGGCCGACTGGAGCCGGGAGCGGCTGGCGATCGGCGCGAACAAACTCGGCGCTGGGATCAAGCCCTTCGAAACCCGCTGACCGTTACTCGCTCGCGATGAGTTTCAGTCCGGCTGGCTCCTCGCGGCTCAATCGCTTTACCCGGCCGTCGACCTGCGCGCCCGTTTCGACACTGACCGAATCGTAACTCAAGTCGCCGGTAATCCGCGCACTCGATTCGATCGTCAGGACTTTGGCGGCAATCGTGCCGGTCACGGAACCGGCAATTTTGGCGTCGTCAGCGGTGATGTTGCCGTTGATCTGACCACTGTTGCCTATAATCAGCGAGGCGCATTTCACGTCGCCGTCGACCCGCCCGTCGACATGCAGATTGCCCAGTCCGCCGATGTTGCCGGTGACGGTCACTTCTGCACCCAGAAAACTCATGGCACCACTGCCGCTGCGCGTCGCTGGTCGCTGATCAGTTTTGTTAAACATGCATTGTCTCCGCGCTTGCCCCGCAACGTTTGAGCATATCCTGCGCAAGCGCAAGTCCGCCGGCGACACCAGCACGATCGCCCAGCGCTGGAGGCACGACATATCGTTCGGGGACAGCGACATAGTCGCCCAGCCAATCGGCAAGTCGTTCGGCAACTTCGGCATGAAAGCCAGGCGTTTTCGCAACACCGCCACCGATCACGATACGATGCGGCGACAAAGTAAGCACCAGAGTAGCCAGTCCCTGGCTCAGAGCATCGATGACGCGTTCACGACCGAGATCGCCGGGCGTGGTATGACTGAGCGAATGACCCAGCCGCGCGAGGATGGCAGGGCCGGCAACCAGTCCTTCAAGGCAATCGCCATGAAACTGACAGACACCGGCAAAACTGTCATCGGCCGACCGCTTGATGCGGATATGCCCCATTTCCGGGTGAATGCGCCCGTGAAGCGGCACGCCGTCGATAATTACACCACCACCGACACCCGTGCCAACCGTGAGATACAGGCCCAAGCCGCAATCTTTCAACGCGCCCCATCGCGATTCGCCGAGCGCTGCGCCATTGACGTCGGTGTCGAACGCGACGCGAAGCCCGGTCGCATCGCCGATCGCGCGCGCCACCGAAATATGCGACCAACCCGGCTTTGTCGTTTCGGTGATATTGCCCCATTCGGGCAGTGACCGATCGAGGCAGACGGGCCCGAACGACGCAACGCCGACACCCTCCAGCCCGCGCTGCGCTTTGATGAAATCGATCGCTGCGCCGATCGTCATTTTGGGATCGGTCGTCGCGATCAATGCTTCGGCGCGAAGATCGTCGGGGCCGGTGCCAACCGCAAGATTGATTTTCGTGCCGCCCAATTCGACCGCAGCGACAAGCGGCGCATTCATGCCGCCATCCGCGTCGGGCGGACCAGATCTTCGTACAACGCAAAAAGATCGGC
>JANLWD010000236.1:0-3624 GCA_031364345.1 Sphingomonas sp. | reverse complement strand
CGTTCGAGGATCATCGCAACCGCAGCCTCAGTCATGCGGCGGACGGGCTGGCGAATGGTCGACAACCGGTAACTGACCCACGCAGCGGGCGCGACGCCGTCGAAACCGACGATCGACAAATCCTCCGGCACTCTGATCCCGAATTTCGAGCGCGCGCAATCAATCGCGCCGATCGCCATCAGATCGTTTGCACAAATCATCGCGTCGAGCCGTCGCTCGGTCATGGTCATCAACGTTCGCAAAGCGGCGTCTCCGCTTTCATAATCGAAGGCGCCTTTGACAATGAGTGCTTGTCGCCCAAGCTCGTGCAGCCTTTGCAAGGCACCCTGGACACGTTGCTGGCTGACATAGGAATCATCGGGCCCGGCGACGATACCGAATATCTGATGCCCCGCGGCGACAAGCCGTTCGACGAGTTGCCGTTCGCCACCGGCTGAATCGCAGCAGACACTGGCGACCGGCTCACCTTCGCCAAAACGATTGTAAAGCACGACAGGGACGTGGTTTTTTGCAAAATCGCGCAATTGCGCTGGTGACAGACGCGCAGCAACAATTGCGCCATCGACGCGGTAACGCCAGACCTGGTCGAGCGTTGCATCGACATCGCTTTCGGCCTGGAGCGCGAACAGCAGAACGCGAATGCCGCGATCTGACAGACGTCGCGTAATTTCGGCAAGTACTTCGGGGTAATATAAATTTGTCAGATTCGAAATGAGTACGGCAACAAGATTCGACCGTTTCGTGATCAATCCCGATGCCATTGCGTTGGGATGATAGCCAAGCTCGCGCGCAGCAGCGACAACACGAGCGCGCGTTTTGGGCGCAATGCTCGAACCAGGGCGGAAACAGCGTGACACTGCCGATTGCGAAACACCCGCACGCTGTGCGACGTCATAAGATGTCGGTGACCCGTTCGGTATCGCACCGGGCGAACGCATCGGACTTCGCGTCGGATTTTTCATGCGTAATGACTGCCAAGTCTTTTTCGGTTTGGCCAGTCTGTTAACCAATGCCCAAATCTTAAATCGTGACAGTAGCGAGGCTGCCGATCGATATGGCAGTTCTAGCCGAAAATTCCCGTGATTGGCGCTTCGTTCGAACGTGACGGTTGCATCGCCAACCGCGCCGTGTCACGCGCCGCGGCTTAGCATGATATGGATAACTCAATGCCCGACACGATCACGACCCGTATGCTTATCCTCGGTTCCGGACCAGCGGGATTGTCCGCGGCGATTTACGCCGCCCGGGCAGGGCTGAATCCGATCGTGGTTCAGGGTATCCAGCCGGGCGGACAACTGACGATCACGACCGATGTTGAAAATTATCCGGGATTTGCCGATGTCGTCCAAGGTCCGTGGCTGATGGAACAAATGAGCAAGCAGGCCGAACATGTCGGCACGACAATGATGTGGGACACGGTCGTCGACGTCGATATCTCGCGGCGTCCGTTCACGCTGACTGGCGACGGCGGTACGGTTTACCAGTGCGACACGCTCGTGATCGCGACAGGCGCCCAAGCACGCTGGCTTGGCCTTGAAAGCGAGACGCGGCTGCAGGGGAAGGGTGTTTCGGCCTGTGCGACCTGCGACGGTTTTTTCTATCGGGGGAAAAAGGTCGTTGTAATCGGGGGCGGCAATACCGCCGTCGAAGAAGCGCTCTACATGACCAATCACAGCCCAGACGTGACACTCATCCACCGCCGCGATAATCTTCGCGCCGAGCGAATTCTGCAGGACCGGTTGTTCGCCAATCCCAAAATTTCGGTGCTGTTCAACAAGCGAGTTGAAGCATTCGTCGGCGCTGGCGACCCGGAGGTTATGGTCGGCGTTGACCTGATCGATACGGTCACCGGTGAAAAATCCCATGTCGAAGCCGATGGTGGCTTCGTTGCGATCGGGCATTCGCCAGCAACCGAGATTTTCAAAGGGCATCTGCCGATGGACGATGGCGGATATCTGCTTGTCGAAACGGGATCGACGCGAACGAATGTTCCGGGCGTATTCGCTGCTGGTGACGTTTCAGACAAAATCTACCGGCAGGCGGTTACGGCGGCAGGCATGGGATGCATGGCAGCGCTCGATGCGGAAAAATTTCTCGGTGTCGCTGAATTCGGTGCTGCGTCTAGCTGGTAAGCGCATCGAGCAAAATTTGCTTGAGCACCGCGTAATCCCAATCTTCGGCAAAGCTGTGTGACGCCGAATCGAGCCGCACGATCGCCACATCGTGCCGGCTGCGCGCTTTGCTAAACGGTTCCAATTGCCACGCATCGAGAAACGCAATCGCCGTATTGTCACCGGTTGCGACGAGGATCGTTGCCGCGCGGGCATCGGTCGCGATTGCCGCTGCGACTTGTGCGGGCAAACTCGTCTGGCAGTTCGATGGCGATGCGATCCGGCGCAGCCCGCGGATTGCGGCGGAAAAATCGATCTTTCCCATCAGCAGCGCAATCCATGCCCGTGGGTCCCGCAATCGTTGCACGTACCGTTGTTTGATCGCAGCAGCCGGCGGCAGATCGTCGATTGGCTCGATCAACCAGGGATTGGCAAGGACCACCGCATCAACTGCCGACCGGTGAAGAATGAGCGCAGTTGCGGCATCACAATTGCCGAATGCGACGATCTTTTCGATGTGCGGACAAGCAAGTCGAAATGCGGCAAGTGCAGCATCGATATCGGCGGCACTCGAGTGGAAACCGCCATTTTCGCCTTTGCTGTCGCCGACGCCGCGTCGGTCGAAGCGGAAAACTGGGTGCCCGTCGGCCGAAATGTCGCGCGCGAGCATCGTCATTCCGCGATGCGCGCCGATCCGGATCTCGTTACCTCCCGACACGATCAACAATCCCGTGCGACCGTCGCGAGCATCGTCAATCGTCGCCGCGAGCACGCAGCCTTCGCAATCGAACTGGATCACTGACCGCATGACTGCACCCATGCCACCACATCGGCGGCTGCAGCGGTCGTCTGCTGCTGATCGTCACTCGGTTCGGCCGCTCGCCACAGCTTCTGACCGGTCAGCCGAACATCGCAGTCGGCACTGTCGTCGTCCAACCGCGCAATGCGGTAAGCTCCAGACGCAGGAACCGCAGCATGCAGATCACGGTAAAGCGATGGTGCAATGTTGTTTCCGGCCAGGCGGGTCGCTTTTATCCGGGCCTCACGGTCAAGCTCGTCGGCTGATACCCCGCGGCCGAGCGCCGTCGCTCGCACCATGTCACGAATCAGGCGCTCACCACGATCGGGCGCAAGCCGCCAGCCGGCGTCGGCAATGCCGTCGAGCAGGGCACCGCCGCGGATCGCCAGTGTCAGAACACGCGTGTCACTGATCGCTGCGGCCGACGCAACGGCGTCACGCCAGTCGTCGAAAGCGACGTCGCTGATATCGATAAGACTTTCGCCGGTTCCCGGCAGGTCGGGCAATATCGTCCCAATCTCCGCTTCGGCCAGCGCCCGCATTACAGATACAGTGAAACGCCGCATCCGATTGGCTTCTTCGAACAGCGCCGGCAGGACGAGCAGTGTGACGCGGCACCCGGCACCATATTGCAGATAATGTTCAGTGCCACCGCGCCAGCGATAGCGCCCCGTCATTTGCGTGCTTTACGAATGGCGTAATCGGTCAGGCTGC
>JANLWD010000232.1:0-1817 GCA_031364345.1 Sphingomonas sp. | reverse complement strand
AGCGCAGCTCGATTATCTGCGCTTTCCGCTGGGCGGCATGGAAAAATCGGCGGTTCGCGCAATCGCGGCCGAACTCGCGCTCGGCGTGGCAACGAAACCCGACAGCCAGGACATCTGCTTTGTTCCCGACGGCGACTATGCGGGGCTCGTCAAAAAACTCCGCCCCGAAGCCGCCACGCGCGGCGACATCGTCGACCTGTCGGGCCGCGTCCTTGGTCAGCATCAGGGGATCGTCGGCTTTACCATCGGCCAGCGGCGCGGGATCGAAATCGGCGGGCAGGCCGAACCGCTTTACGTCGTCCGGGTCGAGGCCGCGACGCACCGCGTCGTCGTTGGCCCGCGGCGTGCACTGGCGGTTGGCGCGGCGCGACTGTCCGAAATCAACCTGATCGGCAGTGCCGCGACGGGTCCGTTTACTGCAAAAGTCCGATCGATGGCAAAGCCGGTGCCAGCGACTCTGACGGGTGAATGGCTGTCGTTCGATGCGCCCGAATATGGCGTATCGCCGGGGCAAGCGGCAGTCCTTTACGCCGGAGATCGCGTCGTCGCTGGTGGCTGGATCGAGGAGACTGTGGCCGCCGACGTCGCTGCGTTCGCTTAAAGCGTAAAAACGCCCTCGATGACTGTTACACACTGCCCGCCGAGGATCACGCGGTCGCCGGCGAGACGGCAGGAAACATGGCCACCCCGCGCGCTTGCCTGATATGCGGTCAGGCTGGTCCGGCCCAGCTGCCCGGCCCAATATGGCACCATGACGGCGTGCGCCGAACCCGTGACCGGATCTTCGGGAATATCGAAAAACGGCGTGAACACGCGGCTCACGAAATCGACGCTGTCGCCCGGCGCACTGACGATCGCGACAATTGGCCCAAGCCGATGTAATGCGCGCTGGTCGGGGACAAGCGCACGAACCGCGGCCTCGGTTTCAACCACAATCAGCGCATAGCCGCTGTTGTGCCACAGCGTCGCAACCGGCCGGGCAACGCCGAGCGCCGACGCGATTTCAGGAAGCGGCATGGAATGCGCGGCCCACGCCGGAAGGTCGAGTTCGTAACCACCGGATGCGCGCGTAACCGTCAGAATGCCCGACTGCCGCGTCCGGAACGTCACGGCGTCGCGCGCAGGATCGTTGGATAGCACATAATGACCACTCGCCAGCGTTGCATGCCCGCACAGCGCGACTTCAGCAGCAGGGGTGTGCCAGCGCAATTCGTAATCGGCAGCACCCGATGCGTCGCGGACCAGAAACGCGGTTTCCGACAGGTTATTTTCCTGTGCGATCGCTTGCAGGACGTCGTCGCCGAGCCAGCGATCGAGCAGCATGACGCCAGCGGGGTTGCCGCAAAAGGGTCGATCCGCGAACGCATCGATCTGCGCGAAAGAAGTCTTCATCTGGTGGCTTCCTCGGCGAGATGGCTGGGCAGGACGCCTTCCTTGTCCACCTGTCCCTCAGGATCGATGTGGATGAGGATTTCGGTCGCGGGGAATTCATGCGCCAGCTTATCCTCGACTTCGTCCATAACGCGGTGCGCATCGGCGACTGTCATGTTCGGGTCCATCCAGACGTGAAACTGCACGAAATCCTGTGTACCGCTGGTCCGCGTGCGCAAATCGTGAATGCCCGCGAGCTCGGGATGGCGGGCCGCCACGCGCAGGAAATGCTGGCGCTTTTCCTCGGGCCATTCGCGGTCCATCAGCTGGTCGACCGCCTGTGTCGATGCGCGCCATGCCCCGATGAGCAACGCCGCGGCAATCCCGATCCCGAATACCGGGTCGGCCCAGACAATCCCGGCATATTGGTCAAGCGCCAGCGCCGC
>JANLWD010000229.1:0-2450 GCA_031364345.1 Sphingomonas sp. | reverse complement strand
GGGCGCAGCGCGGCATCGATGTCCTCGGGCTGGCGTTGGGGGGAGAGGGGGTTGGTCATTAAGAAAAGCAGCCCCTCGCACGTTCATTTGAGACAGCCGACGCACCACGTTTGCGACCTAAACGATTCGTTTAGATACAACTTTGACCGACCGACATATCCACCAGCGATAGCCAGAGGGTGTGATCATGACAATATCAACGCAAAACGTGCAATCAACGAGCGCCGCTTCGACCACAGCACGAAGTGCGCCGCCCAGCATGACAACGCCCGAACGCGCGCTGGATCAACTGACCACCGTTGATCGCCCGTTGAATGTCGGTGTTGTGCAATGGTCGCAAATGTCTGTTGTTGACCAATACCGAAACGCAAACGGGATTGAAGCGCCGAGGGTGCAACTGGCGCGCGCCGAAATCATCAATGGCAGAATTCATGTGACGCCCGAAACCGATATCCGCTCGGACTTTCCAGCGGTGACCTTACCAAATAACGTCGGCGCCACGGGGTTTTCGCCAGGGATTACGACGCATGATTATTTGGTTGCCAATGTTGCTCCGGCAAATTTATCCGGTCAGCAAGGACTAGCCGCTGTCGGCGCAGCGCTGATTGCAAACCCAACGCCGGGTGTTGATACGCCCGCCTCGCCAAGAGGAACGAGAAACGACGTTGGCGACCTCATCTTGGGCGATGGTGATACGAATTTCGTCCGGTCATATGTTATTCCGTCGAATGACCCGAACCGGTCAGCCACTGTCGTCAATTACACTATTCAGGGTGAGCATGCGATGTCGGAAGGCTTCGTTATGCGCTTTGCCGAGTTGCGCGGTGATGGTAGAGTCCAATTAGTGACGTATGGAGAGGGCAACGCATTGAAGCAGTCAGAAGCAACGAGCTTGTATTGGAGGCCAATTGTAAGTGATGTTTGGAGCCACAATGCTCGAGAAATTTTTGGTTCGGCAGCGGCAGCACTATGTCGATAATGCCAATCATTCCAACAGCAGTCATCGCATTTATTTTGCTGGCGTTAATAGACGGCTTTCTGATCACGGTTGCGCTACTTGGTAACGTCGAGATACAGATAATTTTTATGATTGCGTGCCTAACGGCAACATTTCTTGCTTTTCTTCTAAAATTTGTGTGGTTAATTTATTTGGCGCAAACTTTCGTTGTCGGATTACTTGTATATCGGAGTATACAATCGTTGCAACTTCGTAACATTGAAGTGTCTGACAACGGCACAATTACCGTCATAACCTTTATCGCTATTCTGGTTTTTGGCTATTTTCTTGCTTGGCTCATTACGCGCGCAGTGCCGTTGGCGACCAAAAGCTGAACGATTGGCAGAGAGGCCATTCTCACCGCGCCACTTTCTTCAACGCCACCCGCACCAGAGCATCGAGCCCCGCGCCGCTGCCCAGTTCCTCGTCGGCTTTGGCGACGGCGACGCTTGCCTCCGCCGGGCGGAAGCCAAGATTGATAAGCGCCGACACCGCGTCCTGCGCTGCACCTGCGACAGCGACCACGCCGGGGACGCCCAAGGCAATCCCGCCGACTTTGCCTTTCAATTCGTTGACGATCCGCGCCGCGAGCTTCGGGCCGACGCCGTTTGCGCGCGTCACCATTGTCGCGTCAGCGCTGGCAATGGCGCGGCTGAGTTCGGCGGTGTCGAGGACAGAGAGGATGGCGAGCGCGACCCGTCCGCCGACGCCTTGCACGCCGGTGAGCAATCGGAACCATTCGCGTTCTTCGCTGCTGGCAAAGCCGAACAGCGTCATCGAATCTTCGCGAACTTGCATATCGGTATGGAACATCACCGTCCCACCGACCGGTCCGATACTGGTCAGCGTCCGCGTCGATGCCTGCACCAGATAGCCGACGCCGCCGACATCGAGCACGGCATGGTCGGATGCGGTTTCGGCGAGGATGCCAGTAAGGCGGGCAATCATTTCAGCGTTCTACCTGCGCCGTGATGCGCATGGCAAATCGCGACCGCGAGCGCATCGGCGGCGTCGGGCCCGGCAATCTTCACGCCGGGCAGCAGGATTTTCAGCATCGCCTGAACCTGCGCCTTTTCAGCAGCACCCGTGCCGACAACCGCTTTTTTCACCAGCCGGGCCGCATATTCGCCAACGACGATCCCGCGCCGCGCCGCCGCCAGCAAAACGACACCGCGGGCGTGCGCCAGCTTCAGCGTCGATTGCGCATTGGTGTTGACGAACACTTCCTCGACGGCTGCCCCATCGGGATTATGCTCGATCAGAATGTCGGCAAGCATCGTGTCGAGGACATAAAGTCGCTCGGCCAGCGGCATTTTGGGGTCGGTCCTGATCTGGCCATTAGCGATATGGCTGAGCCGGTTGCCCTGCGCTGCGATCACGCCCCAGCCGGTCGTGCCCAGGCCGGGGTCGAGGCCAAGGATGATCAGGCCATTTTCTCCATCACATCATCGGG
>JANLWD010000214.1:0-2337 GCA_031364345.1 Sphingomonas sp. | reverse complement strand
GTTGGTGCCGGGCATCGCTGTTGATCAATATGCATCGACGCTGGCCACATGGTTCGGTGTGTCAAACGGCGACATGACGACGGTGCTGCCGAACATGGGTAACTATAATCCGTCGAGCTGGAATCTGGGCTTCGTCTAGGGCGCAGCGCGGCAGACTGTTGCGTCGGAAACGATCACACAAGTCACCCGCGAACGGCTGCGGCGTGCGCTGGCATTGCCCGAAGCGGCGCCATGGAATCATGGCTTCCGTGCCTTGTGCCTCACGGCTTGCTCCCGGCCAAGGCCGCCAGATTATTGTTGGATCGCCGATCGCCGATCGCCTTCGGCGATCAGCGCGTTGTAGAACCGCTGCTGCGCGACGCCGCCCGTGTCAACTACCACCAGCACGATTATTTCGCGCTGCCGATCGAAGGGAACGGCAACGCGCTAAACGCCGTTCGATGCTGTGAAGCACAGCTCCTTCACGTTGGCGTGCCTTAACCCTAACAGTGTGTTCGCGTCCCAACTGCGGACCAGTCGCATCCAAAAGGTTCAACATCGCCAATAGTTCGTCATGGACCGCCTCTTCAATCGCCGCGAATTCGGGATCGGATTCGTCACGCAGGATTCCTCGCCAACCCATTGCAGACTGCGATAACCCACAAGCGATATGGTGTTCATAGCATTTATGCTATGTTTCATATCAGAAGTTCCGAACGCTCGGCCCCACGGCACAACCGATCTTGTCGAAATGGTGACTTTTGAGCTACATTCTGCCGCCTCGAAATGATCGTCAGAGAACGCTGTCCGACGCGACCAAATTGCCTTGCTCACGCAGTGAGACCGATTGTCGGCGATGACCTAAATCGCTGATAACTAATTTTCTTTTGTTCAGTTTTTACGAGAACAATTGAGCAACCTGCCTCTCCGCCACAAACCGTGCGGTCGGCCTTGTATCGGTCTTTGGGTCTGCGGCGGCGTGGCAACCGTCGATGGCAGCGTGTTTGAGCCGAAGGGTAAAACCTGCGGCTCCGCCGGTTGCCCAAGCCATGTACATCATTTCAATGTGTTTGTTGATTTGACTCTCACATCTTAATGTGCAACCTGATGGGGCATGACAACAATCGATAAAATCCGCAATTATGTCGCCGATCGTGGCGTATCGCGATCGGGGCTGGCGCGCGCAGCCGGTCTCCACGCCAACACGCTGCGCGATCTTGACGCGCCCGACTGGAACCCGACGACCGATACGCTGCGCAAGCTCGAAGCCTATCTCGCTGACAATGACGATCGCCCGGCGCTGGTGCCGATCGAAGAAATCATCGAGGAAGCGCGCAACGGCCGCATGTACATTCTCGTCGACGACGAAGATCGCGAGAATGAAGGCGACCTCATCATTCCGGCACAGATGGCAACGCCCGACGCAATCAATTTCATGGCGACGCATGGCCGCGGGCTGATCTGTCTTGCCATGACGAAAGCGCGCGTCGACCAGCTTGGCCTCGAATTGATGAGCCGCGCAAACGGCACGCGCCACGAAACCGCTTTCACGACTTCGATCGAAGCACGCGAAGGCGTGACGACGGGCATTTCGGCCGCCGATCGCGCCCGGACGATTTCGGTCGCGATCGACGCCAGCAAAAGCGCCGACGACATCGTGACGCCGGGGCATGTCTTTCCGCTGATTGCGCGCGACGGCGGCGTGCTTGTCCGCACGGGGCATACCGAGGCCGCTGTCGATGTCTCGCGGCTCGCCGGGCTCAATCCTTCGGGTGTGATCTGTGAGATCATGAAGGATGACGGCACGATGGCGCGGATGGACGACCTCCTGCGTTTCGCGCGCTTGCATGGCCTGAAAATGGGGACGATCCGCGACCTGATCGCATATCGGATGCGCAACGATCACCTTGTCGAGCGCGTCTCCGAAAGCCAGTTCACGTCGGATTATGGCGGCGACTGGAAAGCGATGACCTATCGCAACAAAGTCGACGGGTCGACCAATGTCGTTCTCCAGACAGGCAAAGTCATGCCCGACCGCCCGACGCTCGTGCGCATGCACAGCATTTCGATTTTTTCCGATCTGCTCGGGCAACAGGGGCCGCGCAAGCGAACGCTACAGCGGTCGATGAGTGAAATCGGCAAGGCGGGTGCGGGACTGATCGTGCTGCTGATGCCGAACGATCCCGAAAGCCTGACGCGCGAGATCGGCGGCACCCCGCGCACCGAAATGGACTTGCGCAGCTATGGCATTGGCGCGCAGATCCTTGCCGATCTGGGCGTGCATGACATGATCCTGCTCACCAACGCACATCGCAATGTGATTGCGGTCGAGGGGTACGGCCTGAACATCGTCGGCGA
>JANLWD010000172.1:0-2148 GCA_031364345.1 Sphingomonas sp. | reverse complement strand
CGGGACCAGTGCGGCGACCGAATCGATGACCAGAACATCGACGGCATTCGACCGCACCAGCGTGTCACAGATTTCGAGCGCCTGTTCCCCGGTGTCGGGTTGCGACACGATCAGATCGTCAATGTTGACGCCAAGTTTTTTCGCATACACCGGATCAAGCGCATGTTCGGCATCGATGAACGCAGCGGTTCCACCGATCTTCTGTGCCTCGGCAATCGCATGCAGGGCCAACGTCGTTTTACCTGATGATTCGGGGCCGAAAATCTCGACGATCCGCCCACGCGGGAGGCCACCGATGCCAAGCGCAATGTCGAGCCCGAGCGAACCGGTCGACACTGCTTCGATCTGCATCGCCTCTCTCGAGCCCAGCTTCATTGCCGAACCTTTGCCGAATGCCCGGTCGATCTGTGCAAGTGCTGCGTCGAGTGCGCGAGCGCGTTCTGCCGTGTTGGCGTTATTTGCGGTGCCTGCCATGTCTGATTGGATGACCTTCAATTGCGCTGCCATGTGTCGTTCCCTCGTAGCCGTTCACGCGCCATCGTCAACGCGTTGATTTGTCGTGTATCGGTTTTGTTCTGTTGGAACAAGAGTGGAACGGAATTTTATCCGCCAAGGTGTTCATCGAGGCAGTTTGCGATATAGGCGCGCAGATGAGTGACACGCCGCTTCGCCTTTTCAACAGCCTGACCCGTCAGATCGAGGATTTCGCACCGATCGACGGCAAAACTGCGCGCGTCTATACCTGTGGCCCCACGGTCTATAATTATCAGCATATTGGCAACATGCGGGCGTATATTTTCGCCGATACGCTCGGCCGCGCGCTTCGCTTCAAGGGCTATGACCTGAAGCATGTCATCAACATTACCGATGTCGGCCACCTGACGAGCGATGCCGACGCTGGCGACGACAAGATGGAAAAAGCAGCGGCCGCAACGGGAAAGACTGCTCGGGAAATCGCCAAATTCTTTCAGGCCGATTTCGAGCATGATCTTGCGCGCCTGAATATCCGCAAGCCCGATCATCCGCGCGCAACCGATTATGTCGAAGCGATGATCGCGTGGGCGATGTCGATTGCGGACAAGCATTGCTATCAGCTCGACGGCGGGCTGTATTTCGACACGTCGACAGTGCCCGATTATGGTGCACTTGCGCGTGCCCGGACCGATGACGGCATCAGTCGCATCGATCCCGTTCCCGGCAAACGGAATGCGCAGGATTTTGCGATCTGGCGCAAGACACCGCCGGGCGAAACGCGGCAGATGGAATGGGATTCGCCGTGGGGTCGCGGTGCACCGGGCTGGCATCTGGAATGCTCGGTCATGTCAAAATCACTGCTCGGCTTTCCGTTCGACATCCACACCGGCGGCATCGACCACCGCGAAATCCATCACCCGTGCGAAATCGCCCAGAATCAGGCGCATGAGAGCTGTGCGGACAGCGGTGCGCGCTTGTGGATGCACAATAATTTCCTGATCGACAGGCGGGGAAAGATGAGCAAGTCGTCGGGCGAATTCCTGCGACTGCAAACGCTGATCGACCGGGGTTTTCACCCCCTCGCCTTTCGCATGATGTGCCTGCAAGCGCACTATCGCAGCGAGATGGAGTTTACGTGGGAAGGGTTGGTGGCGGCGCTTGTCAGACTGAAGCGACTCGTGATCGGGGTTGAGAAACTGCGACTGCTGATGGATACATTGCCAGGCGGCAATTCCGCTCAATCGGCACGGTTTAGTGAAACCATCCAACGCGAGATTTGCGACGATTTGAACACAAGCAACGTGGTCGCCGTCTTAGATATCGTTATAAGTCGTTCCGACATCAGTACAGTCGAAAGGCTGGCATCGCTTGGACACGCAAACGAATTGCTTGGCCTCAACCTCCTCACCGTGACCCGCACTGATCTCCGCATCCGCCCCGCCTCCGCCACCCTCAACGAAACCGACATCGAAGCCCGCCTCGCCGAACGCAGAGCCGCGCGCGCTGCTAAGGATTTCGCGACTTCGGACCGCATCCGCGACGAACTCGCCGCACAGGGAGTCGAAGTCATGGACGGCGACCCGCTCGGCTGGGACTGGAAACTCGATATTTAAGCGGGCTATGCCGCCTTTTTCAGCTTCGCCAGTTTGCGCAGGATCATGTCGCGTTTCAGGC
>JANLWD010000138.1:0-7913 GCA_031364345.1 Sphingomonas sp. | reverse complement strand
TGAAAGCGCTGGCCGAATCGCGCGATGGCGCCCGTTCGACGCTGACCCGGCTGTTGACGGCGAATAATGTCGCGATGCTGGTCGCGCCGACGATGGGTCCGGCCTGGATCAGCGATCCGGTCAACGGCGATCAATATGATGGGCCGAGTGCAAGCCAGCTGCCCGCAGTCTCCGGATTCCCGCATCTGAGCGTGCCGATGGGGCTGGTCAGCGGGCTGCCGGTCGGACTGTCGTTCATTGGCCCCGCGTGGAGCGAAGCTGCGCTGCTCAATGCGGGCGATGCATATGAACGCGCGCGCGGGCCGTTTCCCGCACCGACCTATCGCGCGACCGTCCCGCGTCCCTAGCGGCGCCGCGCGTTCTGGCGCTCGAGCAAATCTTCGCGAATGCGGATGCCGCGAACCGCAACACGCGTCTCGATGAGGAACAGGACCAGCCCTGTTGCAAGGAGCGCCATCGCAAGGACGAACAGCACCGATACGCTCGCACCGTAATTCAGCTGCGCGAGCTCAGCGACGAACAGCAGGGTCACGACAACGCACACCGTGATGGCACTGGCCACGCACAGGAAAATGGCGTTCGATGCGAGCGTGATCCGCCGGTCGAGCAAGCGCAATTCCCAGACATGCCGGTCATGCTCGGCGCCGCTCGAATCGGGGTGAAGCCGTTCGAGCACGCGCGCGCGGTCGACAACGCGGTTGAGCCGCCCGGCAATGACATTCATGAATGCCCCGATGCCGGCGAGCAGAAAGACCGGCGCAACCGCGAGCTGGATGGTCCGCGCAATATCGGTCAGCGCGATGGCATCGTTCATGTTTTTCCCCGAAAGGCCAGCGAACGCGCATTGAGTTCGTCAAGGTCGGCACTGCCAGCAAGAACAGCTTCGCCGAGTGCGACTGCGCGTTCGAGTGTGGCCGCGTCGGCGCGTCGATAGGCGGGACGTTTGGAGATATAGGCATACCAGGTGCCGCCACACGCATTGTCGAGCAGCACGCGCTGAAAGCAATGATCATTGCGGATCGGCCAGCGCTTTTCCGCTGAAATGGCCGGCATGATCTCGCGGGTCAGCGTCAACCAGCGCGCCTCGAGATCCGCGCGGCTCAACCGACTTTTGCGCCGATGTTGACGCCCATGCTCTGCAGATATTTCTTCACGTTGCGCGCGGCCTGGCGGATACGCTGTTCGTTTTCCACCATTGCGATGCGGACGAAACCCTCACCATCTTCGCCATAACCGACACCGGGCGCGACGGCGACGCCGGCATGCGTGAGCAGCTGTTTGGTAAATTCGAGGCTGCCGAGATGCGCAAGTGCTGGCGGAAGCGGTGCCCAGCAGAACATGCTCCCCTTGGGACTGGGTATTTCCCAACCCGCGCGGCCAAAGCTGTCGACCATTACATCGCGACGCTTGTGGTAAAGCGCGCGATTGGTCGCGACGATGTCCTGTGGCCCGTTGAGTGCGGCACAAGCCGCTGCCTGAATTGGCGTGAATGCACCGTAATCGAGATAGGATTTCACGCGCGTCAGTGCCGCAATCAGATGCGCATTGCCGACCGCAAAACCGACACGCCAGCCCGCCATCGAAAATGTTTTCGACATCGACGTAAATTCGACGGCAACGTCCTTTGCGCCGGGCACTTGAAGGATCGACGGCGTCGGGTTGCCGTCGAAATAAAGTTCCGAATAAGCGAGATCGCTGAGAACCCAGACCTTGTTGGCTTTTGCCCAGGCGACCAGCCGCTCGTAAAAAGCGAGGTCGACAGTTTCAGCAGTCGGGTTCGACGGATAATTGACGATCAGGACCGACGGGCGCGGGACCGTGAACACCATCGCCCGGTCGAGCGCACGCCAGTAATTTTCATCGGGCGTGGTCGGCACACTGCGGATCGTGGCCCCTGCGATGATGAAGCCGAACGTGTGGATCGGATAGCTCGGGTTGGGCGCCAGCACGACATCGCCCGGTGCCGTGATTGCTGTTGCCAGACTGGCCAGGCCCTCTTTCGAACCCATTGTCATGACGACTTCGGTTTCGGGATTCAGTTCGACGCCAAAACGCCGCGCATAATAATTGGCTTGTGCCTTGCGAACACCGGGAATGCCCTTCGATGCCGAATAACCATGCGCATCGGGTTTCATCGCCACTTCGCAAAGCTTATCGATGACATGCTGTGGCGGCGGCAGGTCGGGATTGCCCATGCCGAGATCGATGATGTCTTCGCCGCCGGCTCGCGCCGCGGCCCGCATCGCATTCACTTCGGCGATGACATAGGGCGGCAGGCGCTTCATGCGATAAAATTCGTCGGACATCTCGATCCTTTGGCGGCGTTGGTCGTCGATTTTGCTTAGCGGTTATGGCCGGCTTTGTCGAAGCCCTGTATTTCTTGTGCGCGGACGGTATTGATACCAGCCAGTTTGCAAGTCGGGGCAGAATGCCGTTGAAAAACTCATGACCGACAAAACGTCCAGCACGACACCCGATCATGCCGCCGGCATCCGGGCAATTCTTGACGGCTGGGGAGAGATTCTCGCGCCGATAGCAGCGGTGAATCGCGAAAGAGTCGATCCGAAAGACAAGCGGTTTGCGGCGCCCGAGTGGGAGCATCCTGTATTCGACCTGATGCGGCAGGGCTATGCGATCATGAGCGACGCGATGATGGCAGCGGTTGAGGCCGTGCCTGCCGAAGCGCATCAGAAAACGCAGATGGCATTTGCGATGCGCACGCTGGTCGAAGCGATGTCGCCGGCCAATTCACCACTGACCAATCCGATCGCGCTGAACCGAGCGCTCGACACCAATGGCGCCAGTCTGGTCGAGGGATTTCAGCACATGATGGCCGATATGCAGCGCGGCCAGCTGACGCATACCGACCGCGACGCATTCGAAGTCGGTCGCAACATCGCGACGACGCCGGGCAAAGTGATCCATGAAACGGCGCTGTATCAGCTCATTCACTATACGCCGACGACGCCGACCACTTTCAAAACGCCCCTCGTAATCTTCCCGCCGTGGATCAATCGCTTTTACATTCTCGATCTCAGCCCGGAAAAAAGTTTCATCCGCTGGGCCGTTGCCGAAGGGCTGAGTGTTTTCATGGTCAGCTGGAAATCAGCCGATGCGTCGATGGCCAATATTATCTGGGACGATTATATCGCCGCGCAAATCGACGCGATCGATACGATCCGCAAGCTGCTCGATGTCGCCTCCGTCCATGCTATCGGCTATTGTGTCGCGGGCACGACACTGGCGGCGACGCTTGCAGTGCTGGCAGCCAGCGGCGCAGCCGATAAGGTCGAGAGCGCTACATTCTTTACCACGCAGGTTGATTTCAGTGCCGCGGGTGAGCTGCTCAACTTTGTCGACGATGCCAATCTTGCGCTCATCGATCAGTTGTCGAGCGGCGGCTTTCTCGACGGCCGCTATCTGGCGCTGACGTTCAACCTGCTGCGCGGAAAGGACCTTATCTGGAATACGGTCGTCAGCAATTATCTGCTCGGCAAGGATTATCCGGCGTTCGATTTGCTGCACTGGAATGGCGACACGACCAACCTGCCGGCGAAATGGCACAAAAGCTACCTGTGCGATCTTTACCGCGACAACAAACTGGTCATTCCCGGCGCGCTCAGCGCACTGGGTGTCGGCATCGATTTGTCGAAAATCGCGACGCCATCCTATGTCCAGGCAGGACGTGAGGATCATATTGCGCCGCCCGAAAGTGTCTGGAAACTTACCGAACATTTTGCCGGGCCGGTCCGTTTCGTGCTCGCGGGTTCGGGGCATATTGCAGGTGTCGTCAACCCGCCGGCTGCAATGAAATACCAATATTGGGTCAACGAAGCCGCATGCGCGACGCTTGACCAATTCATCACCGGTGCCACCGAACATCAGGGGAGCTGGTGGCCCGACTGGATTGGCTGGATCCGCGGGTTCGGTCGCGATACTGTGGCCGCCGGTGGTGCCCGCATTCCCGGCAAAGGCGCGCTGGCGCCGATCGAAGATGCGCCCGGCCGTTATGTAAAAATGCGTTGAAACAAGTGTTTAGCGTGTATCACGCCGAAAATGTTGCACTGCAACAAAACTACTTGTAATTTGCCTTTGCAAGTTTATATTGCAGTGCAGCATAGACATGACGGAGGTCCATTGTGGACAGCAAGCCTGTTTCAACAACGAACGAATCGAAAACCGTTGCACCGCCGGTGAAGGTCGATGCTTCACCGGTTGCAAAGGATGCAGCGCCGAAAGCTGCTGTGATCGAACCGGTGGCAAAGGCCGTCGTTCAACAAGCGGTTGCGCCGAAATCCGTTGCAAAAAAGACCGCCATTAAAAAAACCGCCATTAAAACGACGGTCGCGAAAAAAGCGCCTGTCAAAAAGCCCCTGGCGCTTGCGACCAAAACCGTCGCGTCACCGAATTCCACGATCACAAAAGGAAAAACAATCATGAATGATACTGTCAACAAGGTTCAGGAAACCGCGCAGAAGATGACTGCTGATGCCACTGCACGTGCCACCGAAATGTTCGGCGATGTGTCGGCACGCGCCAAGACGGCCATGGAAAAGGGCTCGAAGGGGCTTGAGGAAATGGTCGAATTTTCGAAGGGCAATCTCGAAGCCGTCGTCGCGTCGGGTCGCGTCGCCGCCAAGGGTGCGCAGGATATTGCAAAATATTCGGCGAACTATGGTCGCAAGTCGATCGAGGAAGCCAATGCAACGGCAAAGAAGTTCGCGGCCGTAAAGTCGCCGACCGAATTCTTTGCGCTTCAATCCGAAGTCGCAAAGACACAACTCGACGCATTCGTCGGCGAAGCGTCGAAATTCGCCGAAGGCTATATGAAGCTGCTCGGTGAAATCACGCAGCCGATCCAGAATCGCTATGCCGTTGCGGTTGAGAAGGTGAAGTCGGCCGTCGCTGCCTGAGCCATCTGCAAACAAATTTGAAAAGGGCTGCGCCGGACAACCGGGGCGGCCCTTTTTTTGTGTTGAAACTCTTGCCCCGCGCCCCCGCCATGCCATATCGTGCAGCGATGCAGATTCTGGGCGCGAACGAACGGCGAAACGACGAAGGTGGCGGCACGGGCGTGGGTATTGCCACGCGGACGCGGACGCGCACCAAACAGCCCGCCCCTTACAAGGTTCTCATGCTCAACGACGACTATACGCCGATGGAATTCGTCGTCCTGTGTCTTCAGCGTTTCTTTCGCATGAGCATGGAGGATGCAACGCGCGTCATGCTGCATGTCCATCAGAAGGGCGTCGGCGTTTGCGGGATTTTCTCGTATGAAGTCGCCGAAACCAAAGTGACGCAAGTGATGGATTTCGCGCGCCAGAACCAGCATCCGTTGCAATGCACGCTTGAAAAGGCGTGAGCGGTGCCGCTGTCGTCATCGGGGCCGGTGACGCAACGGGCGGCGCGATCGCAAGAGCTTTTGCCAACGATGGCCTGACTGCCTGCGTCAATCGCCGGGCGCGGAATGCCGATGCGCTCGAAGCGCTCTCCGCGTCGATCCGTAACGAAGGGCTGGATGCGCGCGCTTTTCCCGGTGATGCGCGCGAAGAAGCTGATATGGTCGCGCTGTTTGAAACGGTCGAAGCCGACGTTGGCCCGGTCGAAGTTGCAGTGTTCAACATCGGGGCAAACGTCAATTTCCCGATCACCGAGATTACCGCGCAAGTCTATCGCAAGGTCTGGGAAATGGCCTGCTTCGGCGGGTTCCTGATGGGGCGCGAAGCGGCGCGGCACATGCAAAAACGTGCACGGGGTACGATTATTTTCACCGGCGCAACTGCGTCCTTGCGCGGCGGATCGGGCTACGCCGCGTTTTCCGGCGCAAAAGCAGCGCTACGCATGCTCGCACAATCGATGGCGCGCGAACTGGGACCACAGGGCATCCATGTTGCTCATACCGTGATCGACGGGGCAATCGACACTGCCTTCATCCGCGAGCGGCATCCGGATTTCGATAACGCGAAAGCGGCAGACCTCGTCCTTTCGCCCGATGCCATCGCTACGCAATATGTGATGCTGCATCACCAGCCGCGCAACGCCTGGACTCACGAGCTTGATTTGCGCCCTTGGGGAGAGAGCTTCTGACGCGCACGCTCGAGTTCATTTTCGATTTCGCCAGCCCCAACGCCTATCTGGCGATGAAGGCACTTGCGCCGATTCTCGAACGCACTCGGGCGACACTGACGGTTACACCCGCACTGCTCGGCGGCATTTTCAAAGCGACCGGCAACAGCGCGCCGATGGTGCAATATGCCGGCGTGCCGGCCAAACTCGCTTATGAACGGCTGGAAATCGAGCGGTTCATTGCGGTGCACGCGATCACTTCGTTTCGCTTCAACTCCCATTTTCCGGTGAACAGCTTACTGATGATGCGCGGTGCTATGGTTGCGGCGGCCGACAATGTGCTGACTGCGTATGTCGAGGCGGTGCTCGGGGCGATGTGGGAAGATGGCTTGAAAATGGATGATCCCGCTGTCGTCACCGCGGTCTTGTCCGCCAATGGCTTCGACGGACCAGCAATGGTGCAGCGCATGAGCGATCAAGATGCCAAGGATGCGCTGGCTGCAAACACCGCTAGCGCCGTGGGGCGCGGCGTGTTTGGCATTCCGAGCTTCTTTGTCGGCGACGCAATGTTTTTCGGCAAGGACCGGCTCGATCAGGTCGAAGCTGCGCTTTCGGCTTAGCGCCGCACGCGCGGACATGCGCCGAGCGCTTGGATGACGAACGCATAGTCGCTGCGCGCGGCATCGGCATCGGTGGCGGGCAATTCCAACAGCGCCGAATCGGGCAATGCCCGCGGCAGAAAGCAGGCCAGCCGATACCAGGCAAGCGTATCGGGCGCCGGCGGGGCCGCAGCTTCGTCGACGATATCGCCGATTGCATAAGCCCAGCGCTTTGGCTGGCCGGGACGCGTCAGAATGGTCAGCGAAACCGGCGCGCCTGAAACCGTCGGCACGAAAATCTGTGTTTCGCCTTCGCCCGATATGGTTCCCGCGGTGTGAAAGGCACTGCCGATACCGGTGATGGCGGGGACCGCATCGGGGGCAGCGACACTGGCAATGATGGCCCGCGCCCGCGCTTCGATCGCCGGGCTCCACGCGACCTGCGCATCGCGCGCGGCAAGCCGGATTTCACCCGGACGGCCCGGCACCGCGAATGCCGCGATCAGGACTTCGGCTTTTTTCAGCTTGGCGATTTTTCCGCGCGAATCGGGCGGCATATCAACCAGCCAAATCAGCTTTGGCGGCATGGCTTGTGCGCCGCGAAGCAGAGCAACAACGTCGCCTTCGACATAGAAACGGACCGACTTTTGCGGGTTCGGCGGCGCTTTCAGCGCAGTCGCAGCGGTGATTCGCATTCGCACGATGATCGGTGCCCCGGCAAACAGGTCGGCCATGTCGGCATAGTTCCAGCTGTCGGCCGGAAGCGAGGGCCCTTGTGCAGGAATCGCTGTAAAACCGGGGTTTATCGGCCCCTGAAAGCCGAGACAGGCGAGGACTGCCACGATTTTTCCGATCAAAAATTGACGTCGTTTCATTCGATTGTTTTCCGGGGGCAGTCGTATTTTGTAACGGTCGTGCCACGTTCTGGTTGCACCGGTAAAGGTGAACGGGGATTAACGATTGCGCGCCGCACGCCGGAACGATAGGGTTTGAGTCCTGTTGAAGACGCATAATCGTTCGGGCAGGATGGGATCGCATGACGGATTGGCCACAAAGCCACGACGCATCCGGTTTCCATTCACGGTCTGGTTGGAGGGAGTAAAAGCGCCGGATGTCCTATACTGACAATAAAGAGATGACGCCTGGGCGGATGTGGTCGATCATCATCGTCGTCCTTGTCCATGTGATCATTGGCTATGCGCTCGTCAAAAGCGGGTATGAAGTCGTCAAGAAAGTCGCGGCCGACCT